>WLEN01000001.1 GCA_009704225.1 Actinomycetota bacterium
TCCAAGATCATCGCCGCAGTCGAGGCTGGGGAAGAAATCGTCGTCGCGCGCGCGGGAAAGCCGATAATCAAGCTGGTGAAAATCGATGAACTTCTCCCGCCGCCAATTGTGCCTGGTTTCGCGCACGACTTGCTGCCCGACGTGTCCGACGAGGAATGGGAGGCATTGAACGTCGAATTCAATTCGCTGTTCCGTGACAAGAACTTTGACAATTGAACCGCGCCTTTTTCGACACCCACGTCGCTTACTGGCTGGCAAAAGATCCTCATCGATTGTCATCAGCGCTTGTGGCGCACATCAACCGGCATCATCAGCGCGCGGTATCAAGCCTGTCGTTTGCGGAACTTGAAATCAAACACATCATTGGCCGGGCTCCTGAATTTGGAGACCTCAGTGAGCGCTTCGCATCGATGGTGATCGAGATTGAACCGTTTGACTACGTCGCTTCGCGATCCGTTGCGCGTTTTCCCTCACTGATGCGCCATGACCCGTTTGACCGCATGATTTTCGCTCAAGCCGCATCGCGACCGAATACGACCTTCTTCACCGCCGACAGGACACTGATTGCTCTCGGATTGGATTGGGTCGTCGACGCCCGCGCATAAAAATCGGGACGCCACCCGAAGGTGACGCCCCGAAAGGGTAAGTCGAAACTTACTTGAGCGTGACAGTTCCGCCGGCTTCTTCGATAGCAGCCTTTGCCTTGTCAGCGGTCTCTTTGTTGGCGCCTTCGAGGATGGTCGCGGGTGCGCCATCAACGAGTGCCTTTGCTTCTCCGAGGCCGAGGTTCGTGAGTGCACGGACCTCCTTGATGACCTGGATCTTCTTGTCGCCAGCAGCTTCGAGGACGACGTCGAACGAGTCCTTCTCTTCTGCAGCTTCGCCGCCACCAGCAGCGCCACCGGCTGCGGGTGCAGCAGCGGCAACAGCAACGGGTGCAGCAGCGGTTACCTCGAATACCTCTTCAAACTTCTTGACGAAGTCCGAGAGTTCGATGAGCGAGAGCTCCTTGAATGCCTCAATGAGGGCATCTGCGCTGAGCTTAGCCATGATTATCTCCTTGTTTGTGGGGTTGTCGAAAACGCGCTAGTTACGCGTTTTCCTGCTTCTGACGCAACGCGTCGACCGCGCGAACGGCCTGTGCAAGCGGTGCGTTGAACATGTAGGCAGCGCCGAAGAGCGAGGACTTGACAGCGCCTGCAAACTTGGAAAGCAGGACCTCTCGTGTCTCGAGATCGGCGAGCTTGGTTACCTCGGCAGCAGTGAGGGGTGCTCCGTCGAAGAAGCCTCCCTTGATGATGAGGTGTTGGTTTGCCTTGGCAAAGTCACGCAGGGACTTCGCAACGGTGACGGTGTCACCGTGAACGAAGGCAATAGCGGTCGGTCCGACGAGTTCGGCATCGAACGAGCTGATGCCTTCCGCGTTGAATGCCCGCTTGGCCAGCGTGTTCTTCACCACGGCGTACGACGCGTTCGCACGGATATTTCCGCGCAGCTCTTTGAGCTGTGCAACCGTGAGTCCGCGGTACTCGGTGAGCAGTACACCGCTCGAGGTTCGGATTGCTTCCGAAATCTCGGCGATTGTTGCTTCCTTGTTCGCCATGGTGCTCCTTGTGTTTGAATACGGAACCGACGGCCGCTGGCAACAAAAAAACTCCGGCGCAAACGCACGGAGTTGAACAGCTTTCACTGGGGAACTTCATTCGCCTGCGCGGGTCCTCACCAGGGTGAGACTTCGGTTCCCAACTTGCGTTCGAAACAACCAGCGGTCTTCGGTTCTCTCAGGTTACACGGTGGAAACCCGACGACGCAAATCAGCCGACAATCAGTCGAGGGATAGTGACAACGAATCGCGTGTTGCCCGGTTCACTTTCGACCAGAATGGTTCCCTTGTGGGCGCGCACCAGTCCCTCAACAATTGCCAGCCCAAGTCCCGTTGAACCGGTGGCGCGGGCGCGCGAGGTATCGGCTCGGGCGAATCGTTCGAACAAGTTGGCTCGTATCTCGTCAGGAATCCCTGGTCCGTTGTCGGCGATGGTGATGACAACAGAATTATCTGTCGTCGCAACGGACGTGGTGACAATCGTTTTCGCAGGAGTGTGGGTCTGAGCGTTCGCCAGCAGGTTGACGAGAATCTGATAAAAACGGTCGCGATCCGCTGCGATGGTCGCCCCGCGGACGGTCGTGACTTTCCACGCGTGATCGGGCCCGGCCACCTGAGCATCTTTGACCGCATCCTTGACCAATTTCGACACGTCGAGCGGCGCTAAATCCAGCTCGCGCCCTTCGTCGAGTCGCGCGAGCAACAACAAGTCTTCGACGAGCGCTGACATGCGAACAGATTCCGATTCGATTCGGCCCAACGCGTGGCGCAGGTCGTCGGTCATGTCCATTTCCTGCCGCCTGGTCAATTCCGAATATCCGCGAATCGCCGTGAGTGGCGTGCGAAGTTCGTGGCTCGCGTCCGAGACAAACTGTCGCACCTTGGCTTCGCTATTGCGACGGGCGGTGAGAGCCTCGTCAACGTTGTCGAGCATGTGGTTAAACGCGCTACCCAACTGGCCCACCTCGGTGTCTGCGTCTTCAATGGTCACGCGTTCAGTGAGAGCAGCATCACCGACGGCAAGTTGCATTCCCGAAATTCGCCGCGCTGTCTCTCGCATTTTCTCTAATGGCCGCAACGCGATGTCGACGCTCTGCCGACCGACGACGACGACGAGCACAACGATTCCCGCGATAAGGAAGCCCAAAAATGTTCCGATTCGTCCGACGACACGGTCGATGGCAGCGGTCGGAAACCCCATCAGAATTGTGCTTCCTTTGACGGTTCCCACGGCGGCCATGCGGTAATCACCCGCCTGCGTGATGCGCACGTCCCGAATAAACCCGTTCCAGCCGCTCACCGGGATACTCGACAGTTGTTGCTCGCTGAACGACTGTCGATCGGCGCGTGCATTCAGATAAACCGCGGACACCGTTCCGGCGGGGTCAATTGCCGCCATCACCGTTCCCACCGCCATTCCCGGCCCATCGAGGCGAAGCCCGACATCGCGCGATGCACCCAGGGGGTCCTGAATGCGCTGTGCCGCCGAGATCAGTTCCTCGTCGAGTTGACCGATCATGTAGGCACGAACTCCCACCATCGTCGCAGCCCCAATCGCGAGACCGGCAAGTGCTGTCAGGACCGCACTTGAGAAAATAAGCCGCTTGCGAAGTGGCCAACCGGTGAACATCGGCTAATCCACCGGGCGCAATACGTATCCGACACCGCGGACGGTGTGAATCATCGCTGGGCCGAGTGTGTCGATCTTCTTTCGCAGATACGAAATATAAATCTCGACAATCGACGAGCGCCCACCAAAGTCATATGACCAGACGCGATCCAAGATCTGGGCTTTGGACAGGACACGCTTTGGGTTCCGCATGAGGTATCGCAACAGTTCGAATTCCGTTGCTGTGAGCTCAACGCGAGCATCCCCGCGGAAAACCTCATAGGTTTCTTCGTTGAGGACGAGGTCGCCGACGATGATTTCCGGATCTTCGTGAGCTTCGCTCGCGAGGATCGATCGACGCACGATTCCGCGAATACGCGCGACCAATTCTTCAACCGAAAAGGGCTTGGTGACGTAGTCATCACCACCCGCGGTCAAACCGACGACGCGATCAGCGACGGCGTCCTTCGCAGTGAGGAACAGGACGGGAACGTCGGCGTTGTCGGCACGTATTCGGCGCATGACCTCGAGCCCGTCGAAATCGGGGAGCATGATGTCGAGCACGATGATGTCGGGGTTAAAGTCCTTGGCCTCGTCCACGGCAGCACGCCCACTCGCCGCGGTGCGAACCTCAAATTTTTCGTAGCGAAGCGCCATCGAGACGAGCTCTGAAATGGCCGGTTCGTCATCGACAACGAGGGCCCTGACGGGTTTACCGTCCGGTTTGACGAGTGCGATGTTTTCTGTGGTCACTCCTCCAGTGTCCTCAGTTTCCTATGAATTTGCCTAACAAGTTCTGTATTTTCAACGTGAAATGCACAAACGCCCCGGCCGAAGCCGAGGCGTTTGTGAGCGATACGAACCTAGAGTGCGCTGACGTCGAGCGGGATGCCCGGGCCGAACGTCGTCGAAATGGTCGCCTTCTGGATGTAACGACCCTTCGCCGATGACGGCTTCACGCGCTGAACTTCTTCGAGAGCAGCATGGAAGTTGTCGCCAAGCTGGTCAGCCGAGAACGATGCCTTGCCCACGATGAAGTGGACGTTCGAGTGCTTGTCAACACGGAACTCGATCTTTCCGCCCTTGATCTCGGTAACGGCCTTCGCCGGGTCCGGCGTGACGGTTCCGGTCTTGGGGTTCGGCATGAGGTTTCGGGGTCCGAGAACCTTTCCGAGACGACCGACCTGGCCCATGAGTTCGGGTGTCGAGACGGCTGCGTCAAACGACGTGTATCCGCCCGCAACCTTGTCGATGAGTTCGACTCCACCCACCTCATCGGCTCCGGCGGCCAGAGCAGCCTCGGCCGCGGCCCCCGTCGCAAAGACGATGACGCGCGCAGTCTTACCCGTGCCGTGAGGAAGCATGACGGTTCCACGAACCATCTGGTCGGCCTTGCGGGGGTCGACTGCGAGTTTCAACGCGACCTCGACGGTCGAGTTAAACTTTGCCGAACCGGTCTGCTTTGCGATGTCTACCGCTTCGACCGGCGAATAAAACTTGCCCTCTTCAAGAAGGGCGACGGCGGCGTTGTACGCCTTGGATTTCTTAGCCATGATTGTTTTCTCCTTCAGAGAATCGCGGTGTCGTGAGCCTGGCGGCTCTCCCGCTAGTGGAAAGTGGTTATTCGACCGTGATGCCCATGGAACGGGCGGTGCCGGCAATGATCTTTTCGGCGGCCTCGACGTCATTGGCGTTGAGGTCAACCTGCTTCTGCTCGGCAATCGAGTGCAGTTGGTCTTTGGTCAACTTTGCGACCTTGACCGTGTGCGGTGTCGAGGAACCCTTGGCGACTCCTGCGGCCTTCTTGATGAGCTCGGCTGCGGGCGGGGTCTTGAGGATGAACGTGAACGAACGGTCCTCATACACCGTGATCTCGACGGGAATAACATTTCCACGCTTGTCCTGCGTCGCGTTGTTGTACGCAGTGCAGAACTCCATGATGTTGACACCGTGCTGACCGAGCGCCGGACCGATGGGCGGAGCGGGGTTTGCCGCGCCGGCCTGGATCTGGAGCTTGATGAGGCCGGTGACCTTTTTCTTTGCTGCCATTTTCTTTCCTTACTGTCGTGCGTGACGGGTGTCACGCGCTCCCACGCCGGCGCCTTGTGCGTCGGGTGGTAATTCTGATTACTGCTTTTCCACCTGGCTGAAGGTGAACTCGACGGCCGTGTCACGACCGAAGACGTTGATGAAGATAGAGAGCTTTCCGGAATCGAGGTGGATCTCGTGGATTGTTCCTTGAAGCCCCGCGAACGCACCTTCCTTGATGCCGACGGTTTCGCCGACCTCGAAGTCGGTCGTCACCGTGATGTCGCGCTTTCCAGCCGTCTTGAGTCCACCAGCCGAGCGCGCACCTTCGATGGGTGCTTCCGTCTTGAGCATGTCGAACGCATCCTGGTGCGAGAGCGGGATCGGGTTGTGGGCGTTGCCAACGAAGCCAGTCACACCGGGGGTGTGGCGAACTGTCGACCACGAGTCTTCGTTGAGGTTCATTCGAACGAGAACGTAGGAGGGAACGCGAACGCGCGTGACGAGCTTGCGCTGACCGTTCTTGATGTCCACGATGTCTTCGAGCGGGACGGCGACCTCAAAGATGTCGTCCTGCATGTTCATTGCGAGCACGCGGTTCTCGATGTTGGTCTTGACCTTTTTCTCGTAACCCGCATACGAGTGGACGACGTACCAGTTACCGGGCTTGCGGCGAAGTTCCTTCTTGAATTCTGCGTAGGGGTCCTCTTCGGGCGCCGCCGGCGCGTCAGCAGCATCGTCGTGTTCGGCGGTAACTTCCGCTTCGTCGTGAGTCGCTTCATCCGCTGCGATTGCTTCGGCAGCCGAATCAATGTCAAGAGCATCATCGACGATTGCGTCCGCCTCAGGGTCGACTGCGGCAGCCGACAGGTCAATATCGTCAAATTGGTTTTCGGTCACGTCGTTTAGTCCTTTATTCCTAGTTGGCCCACGGGAGCGTGCCGTTACCGAAGACGAAACCCGTCAGGGTTCCGATCACGATGTCAATGCTTGAGATGAGAGCCATCATGATGATGACGAAAACGAGAACCACCGAGGTGTAGGTGATGAGTTCCTTGCGAGTCGGAGCGACGACCTTGCGCAGTTCGGTGACAACCTCGCGCATGAACTGCGCGATACGGCCGAAAATGCTCTTCTTCCGCTCGCCACGTTCGGCGCCAGAGACGGCAGTGATTTCGTCAGTCACGATGTTGCCTTTCGATTTGATGTGGATGTCGGTGGCCCGACATTCGCAGGGCGGACAGGACTCGAACCTGCAACCTGCGGTTTTGGAGACCGCTGCTCTACCAATTGAGCCACCGCCCTGTGCGTGAACACCGGCTTTGCCTTCTGCCTGATGGCACGACGAAGCATGGTGTTTGGCACCAAAAACCAAGTGTATGCCAGCACAGCCCAATCTCCAAAGCGAGGTCTCGCCGCCCAATGCAGACTAATCTGGTGGCGTGACTGAACCGAAAACACGAGTGTCCAAGCGCATCGGCGCAATCGCCGAAAGCGCGACCCTAAAGGTTGATGCGAAAGCCAAGGCCCTCAAGGCTGAAGGCCGCCCCATCATTTCGTATGGTGCGGGAGAGCCCGACTTTGTTACACCCGAGCACATCGTTGAGGCCGCGGTTGCCGCGGTCATCGACCCCAAGAACCACCGGTACACACCGGCTGCGGGCCTACCTGAATTGCGGGAAGCAATCGCACAGAAAACGCGCCGTGATTCGGGTATCGCCGTCTCTGCGTCCCAGGTCATCGTCACGAACGGTGGCAAACAGGCGGTCTATCAAGCGTTCCAGGCGCTCCTCGACGAGGGCGACGAGGTCATTGTGCCTACTCCGTTTTGGACAACGTATCCGGAAGTAATTGCGCTTGCGGGTGGAGTTGCGGTCGACGTGTTCGCGGGTGCTGACAACGGCTATCTCGTGACTGTCGAACAACTCGAAGCGGCACGCACCCCGAAAACCAAGGTATTGCTTTTCGTGTCGCCCTCGAATCCAACTGGTGCGACCTACAACGCGGACCAAACTCGGGCAATCGGACAGTGGGCTCTCGAACACGGATTGTGGGTCATCTCAGACGAGATCTATCAGAACCTCACCTACGACGGTGATCACGCGATGTCGATCCTCGAGGCTGTCCCCGAGCTGGCGAACCAGACGATTCTCGTGAACGGTGTCGCGAAGACCTACGCGATGACCGGGTGGCGTCTTGGCTGGATGGTGTCCCCCGCCGATGTCACGGTTGCCGCATCCAACCTGCAGTCGCACCTCTCGAGCAACGTGTCCAACATCTCTCAGCGTGCGGCGATCGCGGCACTGAACGGCGACCAGTCCGTGGTCGACGACATGAAGAAGGCATTCGCTCGACGACGGGCGGTCATGGTGACCGAACTGTCCAAGATCGAAGGATTCGTCGTCCCCGAGCCGGGAGGCGCGTTCTATGTTTACGCCGACGTCACGGCCTTGCTCGGACGCGAATGGGGCGGTCAACGCATCGACTCAACACTGCAACTCGCTGACTACATTCTCGACACCGCCGAGGTCGCGGTCGTTCCTGGTGAGGCATTCGGCCCTAGCGGCTATTTGCGTTTCGCCTATGCCCTCGGCGACGACGAACTGCTCGAAGGAATCCAGCGCTTGCAGAAACTGTTCGCCTAGTCGAAACCAATCATCGTCGGTTCGGGTTCGAGCATTATGCCGAACGTGTCGTGAACACGAATCGTGATGTAGCGCGCCAATTCAAGCACCTGGTTGGTCGTGGCCTCGCCGCGGTTGATGATGGCCAAGGTGTGTTTGCTCGACAGTGCCGCGTCGCTGCCAGCGAGCGCGAAACCCTTGCCAATACCCGCTCGCTCGATGAGCCACGCGGCGCTGAGCTTGACGCCGTGCGACTCGGTGTCGTAGTCAACAAATTCGGGTTCGATTCCCAGCGGAACAACACGTGGCGCGCGCTCTTCGCGAAGCGGGAAGCGCGGAGCGTCGGCCGGCAACAAACGGGACAACTCCTCGGACACGACAGGATTCGTAAAGAACGATCCAACGCTGACCGAATCGGGGTCATCGCTGATTACCATTCCCTTACTCGAACGCAGTTCGAGGACCGCTCGTCGGATTTCGGCGAGCGCCACGGTTGAGCCCAGGTCGACTCCGAGTGCGTTAGCGAGCTGCTCGAACTTGATTGGGGTCGATGTTTCCGACGGCGTCAGGGCGAACGTCACCGACGCCACGAGACCGTCGAGGCCATCTTTCAGTGACGATTGTCGGTATCCGAAATTCAGGGCATCGGGTCGAAGTGTGACGACGTCGCCTCGTCCCGCCGGAACGAATTGGAGTGAGTCAAAGGTGTCGGCGAGTTCAGCGCCATATGCTCCAATGTTCTGAATCGGTGCTGCGCCGACGGTTCCGGGGATTCCGCTCAGCGCTTCCAGCCCGGCCAGCCCGTTGGCCACGGTCCATTCCACCAATTCGTCCCACGGCTCACCGGCCTGAGCGGTGACTAGAACCCGTTCCCCGTCCGTTTCACGGTCGATGCCCCGAGTCGATATGCGAATCACTGTTCCGTCGAACGGTTCGTCCGACACCACGATGTTTGATCCGCCGCCGAGAAGGAACCACGGAACGCGTCCCGAACTAACGTCGCGAAACGTTTCGATGAGATCGGCGCGCGTTGTCGGCTCGCGGAAATCAGGGATCGCTCCCCCGACCCGCAGTGTGGTGAGGTCGCGGAAATCTGCCGTGTTAGTCAAAAACGACCTGAACCTGGGCTTTTCCGAGAACGGTTTCGCCCCCGAAGGTCACCGTGAGGTCGAATCGGACGGCGTCGTCCATGACCGACCCGACTTTCGTTTCGACGGTGACATCTGCGCCCTTCGTCGCATCGACGAGCACGGGCCGGGTGAATCGAACGCCGTAGTCGATGACGCGACCCTTGGTTTCGAGAAACTCGAGCACGGGTTGGATAGCGAGCCCCATCGTCAACATCCCGTGGGCAAGAACGCCCGGCAGGCCGACGGACTGGGCGATGTCGTCGCGGTAGTGGATGGGGTTGAAGTCGCCGCTCGCTCCCGCGTAGCGAACGAGCGCTCCGCGGTCGAGGTGGATGGTGTTTGTGGTGACCACGTCACCGACAGTGAGTCCCGATGTCATGGCTATTCATCCCCTCGGACGACGAGCGTGGAAATCGCGGTGACGACGTGATCGCCGTTCGCATCGGTCATCACGCTTTCGGAGGTAACCATCGAGTGCCCTCCGAGGGTCTTGACGCTCGTGACCGACAGGGTCGCGGTGAGTTCGTCACCGGCTACCACGGGTCGTGAATACGTAAATCGCTGGTCGCCGTGGACGACTCGCGAGAAATCGATGTTGGCGTCAGGTTCGGCAAGCAACTGAGCGAGCGTGAGCTCTTGAACAACGACGGGAAAAGTCGGAGGTGCAATGACGTCAGCGTGGCCGGCAGCGCGCGCTGCGTTGGCGTCTAGATAGATCGGGTTTGTCGCAAACACTGCACGAGCAAACTCGCGCACTTTCTCTCGTCCCACAAGATATGGGCCGACGGGCGGAAACTCACGTCCCACAAGTTCAGCATTGACCGACATAGCCCCAGTCTACAAACGCCTGAGCTAGACGGGGTCGAGCAAGTGCGGTCCGTTCCCGGTCAGTGGCGCGACTTCGCGAACCACGAGGTCCTCGGCCACAGGTCGAGACCGAGACACCGCGTCATCGACGAACGATTGATCCGCCGTCGTCGCGCGATTGAGCCACCAGTCCCAGTCTTTCGAAGCGAGAACCACGGGAGTTCGGTCATGAAGCCACGCAATCGGCTCGGGAGCCGGCATTGTCAGAATCGTTGCGGTGAGCAACCAGTCGCTCCCAGGCTCTGCTCGCCACCACGAATACAACGCCGCAAACGCGAGTTCGCCTGCCGGCGAGGTGACGGAATGTGGAGTCTTGACCTTTCCCTCGGTCAACCACTCATAGTAGGCATCGGCGGGAAGAATTGCGCGTTGATGGCCAACAGAACCGCGGAACGTTGGCTTTTCGGTCACGGTTTCGCTGCGGGCGTTGAAGGTCGGATATTTCAACGTGAGACTGTCCGCGAACGGCGGCACGAGCGACCATCGGGCTGTTGTCAGCAATCGCGCGCGGTCGTCTCGCTTCTCGACCACGATTGGCACATTCGTCGTCGGGGCGATATTCCACGACGGGCGCAGTTCGACGTCGGCAATTTCGTCGGCGTGGAAATAGCGGCCGAGTTCTTCACCGCTCAGTGTCGACGCGTATCGGCCGCACATTCAAACCTCGCTATCCACCGCTCCACGCTCGGCGACCAAAGAACCCCACCACGTCGCAACCGCCACGTGTTCCGGGTGCGATTGGTAGATCGCGAGCGCTTCGCGCGATTCGTGGAGGGAAATGAGGGCGACGTCGAAGTTGGAATCGATTTCGCGCACATCTGACGTCACCGCCATACTGACGAGTCCCGGGACAACGCCCACGAGAGCCCTCAGTTCGGTGCCGAAACGAGCAATTGCGGTGAAACGTTCCGCATCAGTCAGGTCAACAAGTTTCCACATCACAGCGTGCTGAATCACAACAGTTCCTTTTCAATCGCCGCCCGAAAATCATTCGCATCCACACGCCACGTTGCGTGCCGGCGCCCGTTGACCACAACGACGGGGATTTCGTTCTTCAAGGTTTCAAACATCTCGGCATCATCCAATATGTTGTGCTCGACGAATTCCGTTTCCGGAAATTCATCGAGCACAGAATTCATGATTGATCGAGCATCGTCACACAGATGGCAACCTGGCTTCCCCATCATTTCGACAGTGACGCGGGCCATCGGTATCGCGGACGACTACTTCTTGTTGCGACGCTGGTGGCGAGTCTTGCGAAGCAACTTGCGGTGCTTCTTTTTCGCCATACGCTTGCGGCGCTTCTTAATAACGGAACCCATAGAACACCTTTACCTGGTCCGACCGGTTGGTCGGCAAATGGACAATAACGTCGAGTCTAGCGCGACTTGAGTGATCGAGTGTGCGCGGGCTTGACGAATGGTGCGCCGGCGGGAACCGAAAAACAGGGCATCCCCTGCGGGATACCCTGTCTCTCCACCACAGAAAGGAGAATTGAGCAAACTTACGGAGTGGTCATCGGTGCGGGAGTCATCGTGCCGTCGTTGTGTTCACCATCACCATCACCGTCACCCATACCGTGTCCGCCCTGGGGACCGAAGTGGCCGGGGCCAGACGGTTGTCCGGCGGTGAAATCGCCACCGCCACGCGGGCCGTCGGTGACGTGCCCGAGCGCGGCACCAGCCGCGAAGGTCGCTCCGAACGCAAGCACTCCGCCAGCGATCCAGCCAGCGGTGACCAGCTTCTTTCGATTCATGGTGGCCGTCTGTTCGACGGTGTCATCTTTCTTAGCCATGTGAGACATCCTTTCGGGTCGTGTGTTTCACGTGACTACTGTCTCTCGCGGGTCTTGACGTTCCCTATGCACTTCTTGTGCTTCGTCTGTGAATCTAACGACCGAGTTCGCGGGCCATTTGCTCGGCGCGGTCAAGAGCGGCTTCGGCCGCAGCCCGATAAATCTCTGCGAAGTGAGCGTCGTCGAGCACGGCGATTGCGCGCTCGGTTGTTCCATTCGGGCTGGTCACGCGGCGGCGCAGTTCGGCTGGCCCGACGTCCGAGACCTCCAACAAGGCCGTTGCTCCCGCGAACGTCTTCTCCACGAGGTGGCGCGCATCGGCCTCATCAAATCCAAGTTCACGGGCAGCAGTCGTCCACTGCTCCATCGCGTGGAAGACATAAGCGGGGCCAGAACCCGAGATTGTGCTCAGTGCATTGATTCGGTCTTCGGGAAGTTCGAGAACCCACCCAACAAGTTCGAAGACGGCGCGGGAGCGAGCCATGTGTTCAACGGTGGCGCGCGATCCAGCGGCAATTCCCGTCACTCCTTTGCCCACGAGTGCGGGGGTGTTGGGCATCGTGCGAACGACAGGATTCGGCACGACCGACTCCATCGTCGCGGTCGTGATTCCCCCCGCAACCGACACAATCAGCGCGTTGGGGTCGAGGGCATCGGCGATGTCCTCGAGAACTGAAACGACAGCGGCCGGCTTTACCCCGACAATCACTAGAGACGCGCCCTCGACCGCCCAACGATTCGCTCCCGGGTCGGATTCGATCGAGCGACATTCAATGCCCGCTCGATTTGTTGTCGAGGCTCGGGTGGTTGCTCGAACCGTTGCTGAACTGTCGGCGGCGCGGAGGCCGTCGAGGATCGCCCCACCCATCGACCCCGTTCCGAGGAATGCAAAGGTTTCCGACATGGTGCCAGCGTATTATGACAATAGGCGCATCAGGCGCCTTATGAAAGGAATCACAGTGACCAGCGTTCTCCCCCTCATTACCGAATCCTTCGTCCTAGTTCACCTGACGGGAATGGCCATTCTGGTCGGAGCGTTCATCCTCCACATGCGCTCGAAAGAAAACTTCCCCTTTCGCATCATGGTGTGGGGTGCCTCAATTCAGTTGGTTACCGGCACACTCCTCGTCGGACTCGCGTACATGGGCGACGAAGCTCCGGACAACCTTAAGATCACCATCAAGACTGTGTTGGCAACCGGTGCGTTGATTGCCGCAATTCTTGGCGCAAAACGTCAGTCGCGCGGCGAAAAGAAACTCCAGCCGTTCTTCCACACAGCGGGTGGCTTCGCGGTCATCAACCTCATCATCGCCGTTCTCTGGAACGCCGAACTGTACGTCTAGTCGCGAAGGCGACCAAAGAACTCCGTCAACAGCGCTGAACACTCGTCGGCTCGAACACCGCCGACCACCTCGTGGACTCTCGCTGGAAGCGTTCGAGTCCGTAGCACGTCTGTAACGCTGCCCGCCGCTCCGGCTTTATCGTCCCACGCGCCAAAGACAACTTTCGAGATCCGGGAATTGAGGATTGCGCCGGCGCACATGACACAGGGTTCGAGTGTGACTACAAGAGTGTGATCGCTCAAGTTCCAGTTTCCCGTTGACGCTGCCGCATCGCGCAACGCGACGACCTCGGCGTGTGCGGTCGGATCCCCCGTCAATTCGCGCTCGTTTCGACCGCGACCGACAATCGCGCCATCCGGAGAAAGGACAACGGCTCCAACGGGAACGTCATTCGATTCCAGCGCTAATCGCGCGAGTCGGAGTGCCTCGTTCATCGCGCCGAAAGCCTCGGTCATCTGCCCCTCCATTCGATAGATTGAAGCCTATGCGAGTCATAGTTGCCGATCACCCCCTCATCACGCACAAGCTCACGATGCTGCGTGACAAGACCACGCCGTCGTCGACTTTCCGCACGCTCGCCGACGAGCTCATGACACTTCTCGCGTATGAAGCAACCCGGGACGTTCGCGTGGTCCCCCATCACATCGAAACGCCCGTCGCGCCGACCGAGGGGGTCGTTCTCGCCGAACCACACCCGCTCATTGTGCCGATCCTGCGAGCCGGCCTCGGGATGCTCGAGGGGTTGCTGCGATTGATGCCGAGCGCGGAAACGGGTTTCCTCGGGATGGTTCGCGACGAGACGACGCTCCAACCGAGTGTTTATGCCGAGCGCCTCCCCGCGAATCTCACCGGTCGCCAGTGCTACGTGCTCGACCCGATGCTTGCAACCGGGGGATCGCTCATCGCCGCGATTGATTTTATGTTCGAACGCGGCGCCACGGACGTCACTGCCGTGTGTCTGCTCGGGTCACCCGAGGGGGTCGCTGCTGTCAAGGACGCTGTTGGCAACCGAGATGTCACTCTCGTCCTCGGTGCACTCGATGAAAAACTCAACGAACACGGGTACATCGTGCCCGGACTCGGTGATGCGGGCGACCGTCTCTACGGTGTCGCAGGCTAAACGGTAAAATATCGGGATGCCTGACAACGCCCAGAATCCCGCGCAAATACGCGGTTTTGCGGTGTATGTCGGCGTCGATGAAGCTAGCGCCCTCGCGGCCGGCACCTCTATCTCGGAAATAGTTGACGCAGTTCGTAACGTCGTCACGGCGGCGGTTCCTGGCACGGAATCTCACGCCGCGGTCGCCTATGCACCGGAAAGTCAGCGCGGCAAAAACCTCGACATTGTTCGCTTAGCGCTGCGGGAACCGCGCGCCGTTGCCGAACTGCTTCCGCCGAAACCCACCTCCACGACGCAGGGCGTGACGATCGACCTGTCACGGAAACGCGTAGTCATCAACGGTGACGTCGCGCCGCTGACCTACAAAGAGTTCGAATTGCTGCAATACCTCGTTCTTCGCGAAGCGGTCACCGTTGATCGCTCGGGAATGATTGACACCCTGTGGGCCGCGAGTGACGTCGACCGGCCCAACAGTCGGACAATCGATGTGCATGTCCGGCGACTCCGATCAAAATTAGAGCCGTTCGAGGACATTGTGCGCACCGTCCGCGGAGTCGGTTATCGGTTTGATCGCCACGCAGACGTCATCATCGACTTTGGCACGGGCCGCTCGCCCGACATCTACTAGGCGACATGATGAACACCTCTCTGGTCTGGCTGCGCGATGACTTACGTCTAGCCGATAATCCCGCGCTCGATGCTGCACTACGCGCGGGTGACCGGACCGCCGTTATGTACGTGCTCGACGACGAATCCCCCGAGGTTCGCCCACTTGGTGGGGCATCGCGATGGTGGCTTCACCATTCACTTCGCCAATTGCAGAAGGACCTTACGGCGCTGGGTGGATCTCTAATTCTGCGGCGGGGTGCCGCCCGAGATGTCCTTCCTGCCGTCGTGGCCGAAATCGGGGCAACGAGTGTTCACTGGAATCGTCGGTACGGATCGGCCCGTGCAATCGACACCGATCTCAAGGTTTCGCTTACTGACGCACACAGTTACACCGGCTCGTTGTTGCACGACCCGTGGTCGGTCACGACCGGAGCCGGAACGCCGTTCAAGGTGTTCACGCCGTTCTGGAAGTCGATCCTGGCGGGACCAGCACCGCGACAATCGGTAACCGCGCCAAGGTCGATTGCGGGCGTGGAGGCCACATCCGACCTACTTGATTCATGGAATCTGCTTCCTGACCGACCGTGGGCGAACGATTTCCCCAATCAGTGGACACCGGGTGAAACGGGTGCGCGGGAGCGCCTAGAACGATTCCTCGACAACGGGCTTGCCTTGTACCACCGTCGAGACGAGCCTGGAATCGAATCGACCAGCGGACTGAGCCCGCACCTGCGCTTCGGAGAGATCAGCCCCTACCAGGTGTGGCACGCGGTCGAATCCGTTGTCACCCCCGAAACCCGAGCGAACGCGAGTCGATTCCTTAGTGAAGTCGGGTGGCGCGAGTTTTCATATCACCAGCTCTTTCACAACACCGACCTGCACCGTCGAAACCTTCGCGCTGAATTTGACGAATTCCCGTGGGAAGAACCGAATCCGGCACACCTCTCGGCGTGGAAGAAGGGAAAGACCGGTGTGGAGCTCGTCGATGCGGGGATGCGTGAACTGTGGAAAATCGGAACAATGCACAATCGTGTTCGAATGGTCGCGGCAAGTTTCCTCATCAAGAACCTTGGAATCGATTGGCGAATCGGCGAGGCGTGGTTTTGGAACACCTTGGTCGACGCTGACGAGGCGAGCAACCCAGCATCATGGCAGTGGGTCGCGGGAAGCGGTTATGACGCCGCCCCATATTTTCGCGTATTCAATCCCGAACTGCAGGCCGCAAAGTTCGACCCGGATAGCGTCTATCGTGCTCGGTGGATTGAGGAATACAACACTCCTCTGTACCCCGAGCCAATCGTGAGCCTGTCCGACACCCGAGCCCGCGCGTTGGCGGATTACGCGACTATGCGGGGCGAGCGCCCACAGCAGTAACCGCCTCGGCGGCGACAATCACGGCCGCACGTGCCGCTTCCACCGGGGTCAAACCTTGTGCCAGTCCCGCCAACAATCCGGCGTTAAAAGAATCCCCCGCGCCGGTTGGGTCGGCGACGTCCACGGGTTCGACTGGAACGTGAACGAGCGCCTCAGCGCGTTGCCCAACAATCACGCCGTCGCGACCACACGTCGTGACGACGAGCGGGAAGAGCTCGGTCAATTTGATGGTTGCCGCTTCGACGTCGTCGAGCCCCGAAAGAACGCGGGCCTCGTCCTCGTTAGGTCGCAGGATGTGTGCGCCAGCACACAGTCGAAGGAATTCGTCCACCCCGAAATCGGTGATGAAGCCGGCCGAGGCCGGATCGATACTGACGGTCACGTCGTGTGCAGACGCTCGCTCGATGAGTCGCACGACGGACTCGCGCTTCGGCTCATCGATGATCGTATGGCCCGTGAAGTGCAGATATTCGGCAATGGCGATGAGGTCCTGCGGAACCGAGTCGAGGTCAAAGATGACGTTTGCGCCTCGGTCCGTCAACATCGTTCGCTTCTCGCCCTCGACGATGATGACTATCGTCCCCGTCGAACATTCTGTGTCGCTCTGCAGGTGAGCCTTTACGCCGAAACGCTCGAGTTCCAGCGTGTGCCGCGCGTTGTCGGCCTCACCGACCTGCCCAAAGAAGTGGACGTTCGCGCCGATGTGCCCGAGCCACGCCGCGGTGTTGGCCGATGAACCGCCCGGGTGCCGTTCGATAAAGGCGGGGGTGTCGGTGTCGGTGCGAATCGCACCTTGCGGACGAACGATGATGTCGTCGATGACGTCACCGACAACAACAATCGTTCCCTTTGTCGTCATGCGCTGAGTCGACACCACGCGGTCGCGATGTCGCCCGCGACTCGAATGTTGTTGCGGGCCAAATCGAGGTTGACCTCGAGGCTGCGTCCACCCGACGCCTCGACGATGTACCCGAGAAGGAACGGGGTAACGGCTTTGCCCCGAACTCCAGCCTGTTCTGCGGCGAGGAACGCTTCAGAGAGAACTTGGTCGTGTTCGGCCGGATCCCACTGTTGTTCAAGAGGAATCGGGTTCGCGACGACGATTCCCTGACCGTGTCCGGTGGCATCGTGTGCCTTCATGATGGCAGCGACCTCGGTTGCATCCGCCGCCGACCAATCAAGGGTAAACCCGCTGTCTCTCAACCAAAAAGCGGGGAACGCCGTCGTCCCGTACCCGACGACCGGAACCGAAAGTGTTTCGAGTCGCTCGAGCGTCGCGGCGATGTCAAGAACCGACTTTACGCCCGCCGAAACGACCGAGATGTTGGTGACGGCGAGGGTCGAGAGGTCAGCGGATTCATCGAACGTTTCGTTAGCACCGCGGTGAACACCGCCGAGTCCTCCGGTCGCAAACACGCGAATTCCGGCTTGCGCGGCAATGTGAGCGGTCGCGGCCACGGTCGTCGCGCCACTTTCCCGCTTGGCGAGCAAGATTGGCAGGTCGCGTACGCTGGCCTTGGCGATGTCTTTTTCCGCAATCGTGGCGAGGCCCTCTGGATCGAGGCCAACCGTCGGAATTCCATCAATGACCGCGATCGTCGCAGGAACGACACCCTTGTCGCGCAGAATCTGCTCAAACTCGAGGGCTGCCTCGCGGTTGCGCGGACGGGGAAGACCGTGGGAAATAATCGTCGACTCCAGGGCGACGACAGGCTTGTTCTCTGCAAGCGCGAGCGCGACTTCGGGGGCAATGTTCAAGGTAGGCACCTTGTGACGATACCGCACGCTCTACTATCGAATTGTGCCTAGTGAGATCACTTCAGACCTTCCCCTTCGACGGGGTGAGAACGGGTTGCCCGCGCTATGTCTTGTCACAGGGGCGACGGGTTACATCGGTGGCCGTCTTGTTCGCGAGTTGCTTGCTCACGGCTATCGTGTTCGTGTCATGGCGCGCCACGCCGAGCGTCTTCGCTTTCACCCGTGGATTGACAAGGTCGAGGTCGTCGATGGAGACGCCACAAACCGCGACGACCTAGCACGAGCGGTGGTGGGGGTGGACGTGGCGTATTACCTGCTGCACGCACTGATGTCACCGCAGAACTTCGAGGAGGAAGAACGTCTCGTCGCAACGCTGTTCGGCGAAGAGTGTCTCCGCGCGGGAGTCTCGCGAATCGTGTATCTCGGAGGAATGGCCGACCCCGATTCAACCCTGTCCCCGCACCTTCAATCGCGAGCCGACACCGGCAACATCCTGCAGAGCAGCGGTGTCCCCACCATTGAATTGAGGGCGGGAGTCGTCATTGGTTCGGGTTCTGCGTCGTTCGAGATGTTGCGCTATTTGACCGAGCGGTTGCCCATCATGACGGTCCCCAAATGGGTGAATTCGCGCATCCAGCCGATCGCGGTTCGGGATGTGCTTCGATACCTGGTCGGCGCCGCGGCTCTTCCCACATCGATAACAGGTGACTATGACATTGGTGGTCCCGATGTGTTCACTTACCGAGAGATGATGGAGCATTACGCAGCGGCAGCCGGCCTCCGGCCGCGAATCATCATTCCCGTGCCCGTTTTGACGCCGAGGCTGTCGAGCGGTTGGGTCGGGCTGGTCACCCCCGTGCCGTATACGCTCGCCCGCAGACTCGTCGCGAGTTTGAAGAACGAAGTCGTGGCCCGAAATGACGACATTCGTCGCTTGATTCCCGACCCACCAGCTGGACTCACCACTTTCGACCGAGCTGTTGCTCTGGCGTTGTCGAAGATCAAGGACGCCCACGTCGACACCCGTTGGTCGGATGCGTCCCTCCCCGGTGCGCCCTCGGAACCCCTGCCGACCGACCCCAAATGGGCCGGTGGCACCCTGTATCAAGACATTCGTATTGCGCACAGCATCGACTCGGTTGACGAGGTGTGGAAGCGCGTCGAGTCCATTGGCGGAGACAACGGTTATTCCACGGCCAGTTGGGCCTGGGAAGCCCGCGGGCTGCTGGATCGACTTGTCGGCGGACCCGGTCTTCGTCGGGGCCGTCGCGACCCGAACCACCTGGTCGAGGGCGAAGCGCTCGATTTCTGGCGCGTCGAATCACTGCGCCCGCCCAACGTCTTGCGCCTCCGCGCCGAAATGCGCAATCCGGGTTTGGCCTGGCTGGAATTCACGGTCGAGGCCGAAGGCACCGGGGCGAAAGTTACACAACGCGCCTTTTTCGCACCGCGCGGGCTTGCCGGGCACGTGTATTGGTGTCTCGTCTGGCCGATGCACGGGTTGGTGTTCCCCTCGATGGTGAATTCCGTGGCACGCGGACGAAATAACAAACGCTCGTGAATCGCACTCCGAGCGCCGACAGCCGACTTGCCATTCTCGCCCTATTTGCTGTGACCGCAGCCTGGGGGGCATCGTTCGTCCTCATGAAGCCTGCGATCGAGCGCCAGCCAATCCCCGACTTTCTCGCCACCCGTTTCGTTATTGCGGCCATCATCCTGATCCTGGTTCGCCCGTCCGTCTTGTCGAACATCACCCCGCGAGTGTGGTGGACGGGCGGAATCGCGGGTGTCGTCCTCTCGATCGGCTATGTCGCACAAACCATCGGACTGCACTACGCAACCGCCGCAATCACGGGCTTCCTCACGGGTCTCTACGTGGTCGGAACGCCGTTGCTCGCGTGGCTGATTTTTCGGCAACCACTCAACCGCAAGGTCATCGTGGCCGCCAGTCTTGGGTTGGCCGGGCTCGGGGTAATCTCGCTCAACTCGTTCGGAATTGGCATCGGGGAAATCTGGATCATCGTGGGGGCGATCTTTTTCGCGCTCCACATTGTTGTCTTGGGTCGCTGGGCGCCCGGCAATGATTCCTATGCACTCACCGTCGTCCAGATCGTCGTCGTCGCGATATGCACCGCCGGAATGACGTTTGCGGATGGTGACGGATACATCCCCCCGCCTGACGTCGACGTGTGGATTGCGGTTCTCGTCACCGCGGTGTTCGCGACCGCGCTCGCCTTTCTTCTTCAAACCTGGGCGCAGTCGAAAATGGACGCCTCGCGCGTCGCAATCATTCTCACGGCCGAGGTGCCGTGGGCCGCGGGCCTTTCTGTCGCAGTAGGGCAAGAAACTCTTGCCGTGCGCACCATCATCGGCGGGTGCATCATGATTGCGGCGATGCTGATTGCGGAATGGCCTTCGCGCCGAAAGCCTAAGAAAGGCGAAATCATTCCCGTGCACCCTCTCGGACACTTCGAATAGCCGTCGGCGAATCAGCTATTCGATTACACCAAACCGTTTCTTCCACGCCAATATTCGCTTAACTTTGTCAATCAAGTCGTCGCGGGTTAGCCCGTCCGGAGAGATTCGTGTAACAACGCGCTCCACGATGTCCGAGGGGCCACTGCAGATTAAGGCAACATCCACCCCCGCATCGAGAGACGCGAGCACCGCCTCACCCGGGCGATGATTGACTCCGACGAGCGCGGCATTCATTGAGAGCGAGTCGGTGATAATCAGACCGTCTGGGCCGATGTGATCGCGAAGAATCGCGAGCGCTTTCGGCGAGCGACTCGCCGGCACTCCGCGTTCCGTCAACCCTTTTGATTCCAGGTGTCCAACCATCACTGCGGTGAAGCCCGCTGCGATCGCTCGATCGAACGGGACGAGGTCGGATTTCTGGAGTTGATCATAGGCCGGAATGATGCCGGGCGAATAGTGAGTATCGGTCGCGCGCCCGTGGCCGGGCCAATGCTTGATCACGGGTGCGACCCCGACTGATTCGAGTCCCGTCGCCCAGGCAATCGCTGAACGCGCGGCACCCGACGGGGTGGACGAGAACGCTCGAGATTGGCTTCCGATGAAGTGTCCGGGGCTGTTGAGATCCGCGACGGGCGACAATGCCATGTCGACGCCGAGTTCCTTCATGGCCTTCCCATACTTCGCCGCAGTCCGGGTGACTTCGGATTCAGACCAGGTTCCCATTGTTTCCGCTGATTGAAGTGGGTAAATCACATCGGCGAGACGTTGGACAGCCCCACCTTCCTCGTCACTCGCGATCAAGGGTGCAACATGGTCACCCGAGCGCTCAACCAATTTGGTGATCTGTTGCGCAAAATTGTTCGGCGCGACACCGCCGAGGAGCACAACTCCGCCGAGACCTTTACGAACTGCTTGCGATAAGGCGCCGATGTTTGACACCGGCGCACATTGAAAGATTGTCTGGGCGACAAGTTGTCGGTCGGTCCACGTGGTGGGGTCGGCAGCGTCGTAAGGGAGTTTGTCATCAATTTGAGCATTCGACGCCGTCGGGATCGGCGTCGGCAGTTCAGCCGGATCACCGTTCAACGAGTCATTGTCGGAAGGCAGACCGCAGCCGCTCACAGCGAAGATTGCGGCGACCGCAACGAAGGTCGTAACTCTTCGAATATGTCGGCTCATGTGGCACGACACTATCAGTCGAGGCCCCTAGTCACCCGCGTCGTGCGTACACAAGGTCTAGTGCGCGTGGTCAGACTTCATCAAACGCTTCGCGACGGAAATCAAGATACGCCGGGGAACAAATCGTCCGACCATCGCCATGATTCGATTTGCTGCTCCGACGATGACACTTGGGGCGGGGGATTTCGCGTCAAGGGCAGACATTGCGGTGGTCACCACTTGAGTCGGAGTCATGAGAGCACTCCCCATTGACCGACCTCCGGCCGCGTCAAAGAACTCGGTGGCCGTGCCGCCTGGCGAGACGGCGAGCGCCGTTACGCCGGTTCCCTGCAATTCGCCCCAGAGCCCTTCGGTGAACGAGAGCACATAAGCCTTTGTCGCCGCATAAACCGA
>WLEN01000010.1 GCA_009704225.1 Actinomycetota bacterium
ATACGCCACGCTCGCCTCGGTGATGAGAACGTCAACAGGCGATTGGGACACATGGCGGATAACTTCTCGGACCGAATCGACACCCCACGCGACGTCGGCGCAATCAGAGAGAAGGCTGAGGTCTGCCAACCTGGTTGGCGGCCCGAGTATCCCGACAGTTGTCACGGAGTTTCGCCCGACGTGACGACAATGACGTGCGAGGAACCGAGAACTGCGAGCACTCTGTCGACCTCGAGCGGGTCGACGAGAACGGTCATGACAGCGTCCCCGCCGAAACCGGAGTCAGCAATGGCGACAACCGTCGCGTTGATTGCGACTGCGGCAGGCGGGGTAGCACCGTCTTCGTCGACCGCCCAGAGATCCACTAACGCCCCGCTTGTCATGGTCGACGGTGGCATCACGCCAATAGGAACCGATATTTGCACTCGTGACGATGTTGTTGGTTCAAGCAATCGAGCCGTAATTAATTCGCCCGCACCAATGTCGGACCCAACCACCCGACCGATCACCTCCTCAAGTGAAACACCGGGGCTTGTAGCGAGGGACGAAACTCGAACCTCCTCTATCGCGTCGGCGGTGATGACGGTTCCTGCTGACAAAAAGCTGATTGCCATGATCACCCTCTCACCAGGGGTGGAAAGTCGAACCACCGCGACGACACCGGCGACACTGGCGACGACGAGTACGACACCGACAATTGTCCGTGAGGCAGCTAATCGGCGTCGGAGGAACGAGAGAATTGAGGACATAGCACTTCCTTTCCGCACCCCATAGTGGAACGGAACAACTCGTTTGGAAATAGTTATCCACACTCGCTGGTTATCTCCACCGCCATATGTGAACGTGTGGCACTCTCTCTATATGGTCGAAGAGTGGATGCTTACAGTCGCGGATGTAGCAGAGGTTCTGGGCACGTCGCGCGAGAAGGTTGCCGCGATCATCGCACGTGAAGAACTTCCCGTTGTGCCGGGTCGCAGAGTACGGGTCACACACACTGCCGTCATTGAATTTGTTTCTGCGATGCAACGGGATGCGCTGATGTTGGGGCGTGAACCCGATTTCGTGCCGTCGATTGTCGGGTCACGGCCTTTCACCATCGTCGACGAGGACGACCCCTAAGGCTGAACGCGGTACAACCCACTCGCGACGGAGTGAGCGCACCGAAATGGCATCGCGCCAGACGCCGGTGATTCGCCCTCGAACACCGAAGCGCTCACCCACGATAGTAATCGAGGTCGCATGGCGTTCGATGTCCCGAAACACCGCTCCAAGCGGCAGCAACTCGAAATGTTCTGGGGGCAACGCGGCACACACGCAGTCTGATGGGGAAAACGCTGCACGTATCGAGCCGAATGGAACGATTGCGCGTTCAACCGAGCCACACACCACGCCATCGACCCACATCATTCCGATACGCCGCACATGAATGACGCGGTCCAACGACGTCACTTGAACCGTGATCCCCTCGTCTACACGAAGCGCCAACAGCGCGTCAGAAAAATATAATTCTGATTTGCGGTCGCGCTCAAGTTTCCGCGCAACGTCCCAATCGATATTCATCTGTTCCGTGTCCCACAGTGAACCAAGGCCCAAGAGGTTTTCATTTCCCGTCATATGTCGAATGATAGGTAGCACAATTCACCCTCATCGACTTATCCACAGATTTTCACGACCTGGCTCACGCTTCCGCAAACTGCGACAAGGTTGTGGCGTAATGAGGCAAAGCCTCTGTCACGAATCCACGCTCCGGAATCGAGTACAGCAATGGTTGCAACAATCTCCTCATCAGAACCACCCCGGAACAACTCGTCACGCGCAACGGAATTCTTTGATCCACAACCAACGCCGCGAGTCGAACTACCAGACCCACGGGAAACAATTGAACGACTCGCGCTCATCGGTTGCGAAATCATCGCGGGGATACGTCCGGTCGAACAGATCGGGCGGTGGGTCACAGAAGATGTTTATCGCGTCGTGGCCGAACGCTCAATTGCGGCGCGTCGAAATCGTCTTGCACGCGCCGAGACGATCAAATCCGCGCCTTTGATTATTGTTGGGCTCACCGTCGTCACCGAACCCCGTGACGGCGTCGTCGAGGGCGTCAGTTTGGTTCGCTTCGGCCAACGAACGCGTGCCGTGTGCGTTCGCCTCGAAGGGCTCGACCGCCGCTGGCGCGCGAGTGCACTCGCATTGCTCTAGTTACTCGAGTGACTGACCGAACGCACCCTTTGCGCCGCCGCCCTGCGCGGGTGGTTGCTGGTTTCCGCGGCGGGGGCGCAGGCGCTCTTGGGGGGCATTCGGTTGGCGACCCGACTGATCGAGGACGACGGTTTCGCCGTCCTCGTTCGGAGCCGAATACGACAGGCCTTCGGTCGGGATTGGTGCTGGTGCGATACCGGGCGCCTGAACTTGGGTGACGCCGCCTGCCGGAACGACCTGCACGTCGAGGTTGAAGATGAATCCGACCGACTCCTCGCGAATCATACCCATCATCGCCTGGAACATCGTGAATCCCTCGCGCTGGTATTCAATCAGGGGATCGCGCTGTGCCATCGCTCGAAGACCGATTCCGTCCTTGAGGTAATCCATCTCATAAAGGTGGTCGCGCCAGCGGCGATCGATGACCGACAACACGACGCGGCGCTCGAGTTCTCGGATGGCAGTTTCGCCGAGTGACCCTTCACGGATGCCGTATTGGATCATCGCATCGGCGATAAGTTCACGCGTTACATCAGCCGGAGTGATTTTGGCGCCGTATTCGGCAAGTACGTCATGCACCGAGATCGTGACGGGGAAGATTTGCCGTACATCAATCCAGAGGTGTTCCAAGTCCCAGTCATCCGAGTTGCGGGCGCTTCCCGTGTTCTGGTTGACAACCTCGGTAACACTTCGTTCGATGAACGATGTCACCTTGTCCTTGATTGAAGCACCCTCAAGAATCTGGCGCCGGTCGCCGTAAATTGCCTCTCGTTGGCGGTTCAAGACATCATCATATTTGAGAACGTTCTTGCGGATTTCGGCGTTGCGAGCCTCGACCTGAGACTGAGCCGACTGAATGGCTCGCGAGACCAGCTTCGACTCGATGGCCATGTCCTCGTCGCCCGTTCGGCTCATGATGGCCGCCGCAGCGCCCGAATTGAATAGACGCATGAGGTCATCCTGCAGCGATAGGTAGAAGCGGCTCTCGCCTGGGTCGCCTTGTCGGCCCGATCGGCCGCGAAGCTGGTTGTCGATACGACGAGATTCGTGGCGCTCGGTGCCGAGAACGTAGAGTCCGCCGGCAGCAACAACCTTTTCGGCTTCAACAGACACTTCGGCCTTCACCGCGGTGAACACTTCGTCCCAGCGCGCTTCGAATTCTTCGGGATTTTCGGTCGGGTTGAGACCCGCCTGGTGGAGTTTGGTTACCGCGATGAATTCGGCGTTTCCGCCGAGCATGATGTCGGTACCGCGACCCGCCATGTTGGTGGCAACCGTGACCGCACCAAAGCGTCCAGCCTCGGCGACAATGGCGGCTTCACGCGCGTGGTTCTTTGCGTTGAGCACCTCGTGCTTGATTCCACGCTTCGCCAAAAGCTTTGACAAGTTTTCGCTCTTTTCGACCGAAACGGTTCCCACGAGGACGGGTTGGCCCTTCGCGTGACGCGCTGCAATGTCCTCGACAACTTGGCGGTATTTCGCAGCCTCGGTGGCATAAATCAAGTCGGATTTGTCCAGGCGAATCATTGGGCGGTTCGTCGGAATCGCCACGACGCCCAATTTATATGTCGACGCAAATTCGGCGGCTTCGGTTTCGGCGGTTCCCGTCATTCCAGACAGCTTTTCGTAGAGGCGGAAATAGTTCTGCAACGTCACCGTTGCCAATGTCTGGTTTTCTGCCTTCACGTCGACGCCCTCTTTGGCCTCGATGGCTTGGTGAATACCTTCGTTGTATCGGCGACCCGACAGAATTCGCCCCGTGTGTTCATCGACGATGGCAACCTCGCCATTCATGACGACATAGTCCTTGTCGCGGCGGAATAGTTCTTTCGCCTTGATTGAATTGTTCAGGAACGAAATCAGCGGCGTGTTGGCCGATTCGTAAAGATTGTCAATTCCGAGATAGTCCTCTACCTTGGAAATTCCATCTTCTAGAACCCCAATCGTGCGCTTCTTCTCGTCAAACTCATAGTCGACATCGCGAACGAGTTTCTCGGCAATTTTCGCAAATTCACCAAACCATCGGTTCGCCTCGTCGGATCCGGGACCAGAGATGATGAGCGGCGTACGTGCCTCGTCAATGAGGATTGAGTCGACCTCGTCAACGATGGTGTAGAAGTGTCCGCGCTGAACCATGTCCTGGCGTTGCCACGCCATGTTGTCACGCAAGTAATCGAAACCAAATTCGTTGTTTGTGCCGTACGTGATATCAGCGTTGTATTGTTGGCGCCTCACCTCGGGCGATTGGTTGGCGAGGATACAGCCGACCGACATTCCCAGCATGCGGAAAATTCGGCCCATCAGTTCGGACTGGTACGCCGCCAGGTAATCGTTCGTAGTGATGATGTGAACACCCCGCGACGGGATCGCATTGAGGAATGCGGACAGGGTGGCAACGAGCGTTTTTCCTTCACCCGTCTTCATTTCAGAAATGTTGCCGAGGTGAAGGGCAGCCCCACCCATTATCTGAACGTCATAGTGCCGAAAACCGAGTGTGCGCTTCGACGCCTCACGGACCGCGGCAAACGCCTCCGGAAGCAGGTCATCGAGTGACTCTCCGGAAGAATAGCGCTCGCGGAAATGGACAGTTTCATCCCGCAATTCCTCGTTGGAAAGCTTCGCGAAGACGTCCTCAAGTGAGTTGACGACATCTGCATAGTGCTTGAGTTTGCGAAGGGTCGCACCTTCACCAACGCGCAGAACTTTTTCCAGAAGATTTGCCACTCGGCACTCCGTTTCATGAGTCAATACGGCATTTGTGATTCCGTATCGGCGTGGTTTCTATTCTACTGTGAAACGATTTGCCCACCACGCAGAAGGAACACACGCAAACCGAGTCTTTAGGTGGTCAGCGGCGCGGTAGCCCGTTGCGCGGCAATCGCCAGTACCAGCACTCCCACCACGCGCAGCCCCGCCCTGACACAGGCGTCGGTCGCGGCATCGATGGATGAACCCGTTGTCATCACGTCATCGACGATGACGACACGGGACCCCATCGGAGGTCTTCGTAAACCGACGTAGATGGTGCGTCGGAGCCGCTCTAATCGATGACGACCACGCTGCGTCCCGACATCGTCCATCAGTAAACAGTTCGCGACAGTGAGTTCCGCAGCCCGGGCAATTGTCGACCCGAGTCCGTACCCGCGCGCAAGGAATCCCGGTCGTGATGACGGCACGGGAACCGCAACCACGTTCCCCCACGGTAGAACCGCGTCGCGAAGCGCGCCGCCAAGACGACGAATCGCGGCGTGAGCACTGCGATGTTTCGCCGCCAAGATGAGAGCCCGGAGTCCCCCGCGGTAGGTACCGAGCGCAACGAGCGGGATACCGCGTGACGTGATTGCGCGGTGAGGCATTGCCGTGAAACGTGCGATGCAGGTGTCACATACCATCACGCCCCACGTTGAGCATCCGACACAACGCGAGTCGAAGAATTGTTCGATGAGGTGCACGTCTCAACAGTGCCGAAACCGCTTGGCAATGGGTCAGCGACCTCGCTACTCCGTGGATAACCCGTCCTAGTGTTGGGTTGCGAGCACGTCGGCGAAAACTCCGGTCGATTCCCAACCCCCACCGCGCGGCTTCCACAACTGGCCATCTGAAGACATGACGACGAGCCCAGACACACCATTGTTCCCTCCGGAAATCCGCGTCGGGTTCTGCGGGCGGCCAATGAGCCGTGAACTCCCACCGACCGTCGCCACCTCGGCGTGAACCACTCCGTTGCGGCTTCCGAGAATGGCGACATGGGTCGAGTCCGCCCAGGCGAGATCAACAACAGAATCAGCGGAAACCGTGAGACGCCGGAAGTCGGAGAGAGCCGTCGGTCGGCCGACACGGTCAAACGAGATTGAGCTGACCAGAACAAATCCGCGGCCGAGGTCGTTGAGTGCGATTGCGACACGCGCATCTTCACGAGAGACCTCGAGCCCGACGATTTGTGCAGAACTTGACCACGGACCGGATACGTAAAACCCCCGACCATCGGTGGACACGAAAATCCGATCGGGCGAGTCAGGCTTGACCCACCATACTGATCCCGAGCCGTCTATCTGAGGTTCGATTCGTGACGCGTCCCCCAATTTCTTTTGTGTTCGGTCCGTCACTAGATAGACACCTGTGGGTGCAGCGATGGCCGCCGCGTTGGTCGACGCGTCGAACGAGACCGACGTCGGTTTGAGGTTCGCAATGCTCGTCGAAATAGAAGGAATCGATTCAATCTCTGAATCGGTTGCGTAACCGAACAAGTCGCCGGAGAGGATTAGCGGGCGGTCGTCCACGCGCGGATTTGGCTCGAGTCCGGTTACCAATGGAATCGTCAATAATGTTTGGTTGACTGACATCGCCGTTTCGGTCACATCAGCGAATTCCCCTAGGCTCGCCCTCAGCTGCGTCAACATGTCTTGCTGATCTGTGATTGTGGCCCGACTGACGGTGTCGGAAACGTCAACGGTCGCATTTCCTGTATTGGCTTCCACCAGCACACTCACCAGTTGAGACGTTTCGGGAAACGCGGTCGACGCATTGGGCAGATACGTTGACGGCCCCGCGATCACCGCCCGTGCCACGGAGGCAACTGGGTTGCCTTGTCGGGCAAAGATTCGCACATCTGGCACAAGGGCGGTTCGATTGTCGTTGAAGAAGTAAGCGGCGTACTCGCCATAGGCCGAGGAAAAGGTCGATTCCGAGACCACGGAGATGTCCGGGACTTCGGACAGTCGCCACTCCCCATTGACTAGTGAAAAACTGAAATTCCATTCAAAAGTTTTGGCGGGATCCAAACTGGTAAGAACCCCATCTTCATCCACCACAGACAAAATCTCTGTTGTATATGTCATCTCTGTTGCTGCGGTTACCTCGACCGCGTCATAGATCCCGCGCACGACTGTGCCCCTGGTCGGGTTCCAGATTAGGGCTGCCTCTTCCGTGAGAAAACTCCGCGCAATTCGAAAATTGTTTTGCGGCGCAGATCCAGCGCTGATGAAACCATCGAAAATCTCGCGTTGCGTTGCGCCCTCGGCTGGTCCCGCGGGCACAAATTCCACTCCCGTTTGTGACTCAACCGTGTTGGGGCCGGCGACAAGAACCGGTCCCGTCGTCGGAATCGTGGCGCACCCGGTGAGCGACAAGACCGCGAGTATGAGCACAACTCTACGCATCGGTTTCCTCGGCTCTCGGTGGAAGTGCGAGCGGTGAAACGGGATCTACCGCGCCACCCTGTGGAATCGTCAGACGGAAGCAAGCGCCACGATTCGGTTCAGACCAGACATCGATGACGCCTCCGTGAAGTTTCGCGTATCCGAGCGCAATCGCGAGACCTAATCCCGTTCCTCCCGATTGCCGTTGACGTGACGGGTCCGCCTTCCAAAATCGGTCGAATACGCGCTCCACTTCGGCCGATGTCATCCCGACCCCGTGGTCGCGAACCGCAAACGACACCGCCGCAGAAGTGGAATCTACCCACACCTCAATGGGACCGCCTTCCCCGTGGTCAAGCGCATTAGAGAGGAAGTTGTGGAGAATCCGTCGAACCCGACGTGAATCAAGTTCGGCCTGCTTGTGCCCGCCCGGCGCAAAGAGAGTGATTGTTGAGCCATGTACATCAGCGAGTGTCTCCATCTGCTCAATACACGACAGTGCCAGTGTCGCCGGAACGACTTTCTCAAGTTCCAGTGCCGCTGCGCCAGCGTCGTAACGAGACAGTTCAAGAAGTTCCGAGAGAAGTTCCTCGAAGGTTTCAATTTGTCGATGGAGTAATTCAGCAGCGCGCGCCGAATCTTTGTCAAAGGTTTTGCGCTGTTTGAAGAGCATACTGCCAGCAAGTTTAATCGTCGTCAGTGGTGTCCGAAGCTCGTGGGAAACATCAGAAACAAACTGTTGTTGCAGAGTTGAGAGCGTTGCGAGTCGATTGATCTGCGCGGAAATCGATTCTGCCATTCGGTTGAACGAACCGGCTAACTTGGCGGCGACGTCAGTGCCCTCGACCTTGATTCGCTCGTCAAGGTTACCGTCGGCAAACCTTTCCGCTGTAGCTGCCGTCGTCATGATGGGCTGAATTGAACGCGTAGTGACGAACCACACGATGAGCCCGGTAATGACGACAAAAAAAAGTTGCCCAGCTGAGAGGGCGCTCTGGACGAATGCGAGATTTCCCTCGACGTCCGCCAGGTCGTATACCAAAAGAAGGTCGTACCGACCGGCCGTAGGGACGTCAATGTTGGTTCCAGCGACAATTCCTGGCGACCCACCGGGCACCTCAACCGACTGATAATAAACGTTGGCCCGATCGTCATGGATCGCCTCTCGAAACGAGTCGCTCACGACCGTCAAGGGGAAACCAATGGACGAGGCGCTGGTCATGACATTATCGGTGATTTGCCCCGACGAGCGAAGGATAGCGAACCCGATTAGACCGGGCGAATTTGTTATCGCCCGAATTGTCGCTTGTGCGTTGGAATTCGCTGCTTCGAGATCGATGCCACTCTCGGCATTAGTGGCACCGTCGAATTGTGACTGCACAGTGCCCGATACGGTTTGCATTTCAGAAATTATCTCGTTGCGACGAGACTCGAAGAGATTTCGTTCGATGGTGTACGACAAGAATCCCCCGATTGCCGCGACGGCAACGAGCGAGAGTCCAACTGAGACTGCGGTCATGCGCAAGCGGAGTGACCCGATCCACGTCTCTCGAATTTGTCGGACTATTTGGGCGAAAAATGTCATGTGGGGATGACTTCACCCGCGCGATAACCCACTCCGCGGACCGTTTGGACAATCTTTGGTTCATCGACGTCACGTTCCACCTTGGAACGCAGCCGCTGCACGTGCACGTTGACGAGTCGCGTGTCCGCCTTGTACTGATAACCCCACACCTGTTCCAAAAGCGCTTCGCGTGAGAAAACTTCGGTGGGACTTGATGCGAGAGTGTGCAGCAATTCGAATTCGAGTGGCGTGAGCGAAATGGGGACTCCGTCGCGCGAAACGATATGTCCGCGAAGGTCAATCACGATGTCTCCAACTCTCAGTGAGGTGGACGAGGTGGACGGCGGCCGCCGCATACACGCCTTAATACGGGCACTGAGGATGTGGTCGTTGAATGGTTTTTCGACATAGTCATCCGCACCCGCTTCGAGCCCGTGAATTATGTCCTGTGGATCTGTGCGCGCGGTCAACATGATGATGGGAGTCCCCGAGTGCTCTCGAATTGACCGACAGACCGAAATACCATCCAACCCGGGAAGGTTGAGGTCGAGCAGAACAAGGTGTGGCTGGAACTCGTCGAAAAAATCCAACGCTTGCGGTCCACTCGTCGCGACGCGAGTGTCGTACCCCTCTGAGCGCAAGAATATTTCGAGGACCTCACCGATGCTCGGGTCGTCGTCGACGATCAAGATGCGTGCGGGCATGACAACTCCTTCCCCTCGGTTGTGTCTATTGTGCTAATTCTGACGAATGATTGCGAGTACTTCGTCTCGAACGGATAGCATCAGCTCGGAAGTACCGCCCTCGACATTGAGTCGCAGCAGCGGTTCGGTGTTGGATGGGCGAACGTTGAACCACCAAAATTCTCGTACTTCACCGGTGACGGGCGGAAGCGCCGCATCATCAGTCGAACCCCCTGAGACGGTGAGCCCGTCGAGTGTGTCAAACCCTCCGCGGCCTTCAAAGGTATCTCGAATTCGCTTCAGCGCGGCCGGTACATCGGACACCGTCGAATTGATTTCCCCGCTTTGGGCGTAAGGCGAGTAGCGGGCCGAGATGTCGGACAGTGGTCCCGCCTGAGATCCGAATTCGGCGAGAACGTGCATCGCGGCGAGCATCCCATTGTCGGCTCCCCAAAAGTCACGGAAGTAATAGTGGGCAGAGTGTTCGCCGCCGAACACCGCACGGCTATCACGCATGATGTCTTTAATGAGTGAATGTCCGACGTTCGTTCGAATGGGCCTTGCGCCAGCAGCGCGAATAACCTCTGGAACGATTCGCGACGTGATCAGATTGTGGAGGACGACAATCGACGAATCCCCCGACGCACTCACGCGGTTGATTTCCCGAAGTGCAACGATTGCTGCGACAGCGCTCGGCGAGACGGGGTCACCGTTTTCGTCGACGACAAAGCACCGATCCGCATCACCGTCAAACGCTAGCCCGATGTCCGCCTTGTGCGCCACCACGGCTTTCTGGAGATCGACCAGGTTCGCCGGCTCGAGCGGGTTTGCTTCGTGGTTAGGGAAGCTACCGTCCAATTCGAAATAGAGCGGAACAATCTCGATGGGTAATTCCGAGAGGCCGGCCGCGGTTCCCAATACCGCTGGGACTGTCAAGCCACCCATCCCGTTTCCAGCATCGACTACGACTTTCAATGATCGAATGCTCGACAAGTCGACGAGTGACCGCAGATACTCCGAATACTCGGCGATGACGTCGTGCGTCGATGATTCGCCCGGTTCGGCCACTGCGGTAATTCCCGAATCGAGATACTCCGTGGCCCGATCACGGATTGCGCCGAGCCCCGTTTCAAGGCTGATTCCTTGCGCGCCAGCACGCGAAAATTTGATGCCGTTATAGGCCGCGGGATTATGCGACGCGGTGAACATTGCTGCCGGTGCGTTCCATGACCCGGACGCGAAATAGGACTCGTCCGTTGAGCAGAGTCCCAGATTCGTGACGTTCGCGCCGCGCGCGGTAGCTCCTCGAATGAACGCTGCTGCGAAACCGGCGGACGAGTCGCGCATGTCGTGACCGACCACAACTGCCTTACCCGCTGCTCCCACCTCGTCGACAAATCCTGCGGCGAGGGCCTCCACGACGGCGTCGGTCAATTCGGAACCCACGAGCCCACGGACATCATACGTTTTGACAACGCGGGTCAAATCGATAGTCATTCGTTACCTTCCATCGGTCTGTTTACGATACCGCACGAGGTTCCGCCGAGACGCGGCAGCGAATAGGCTGGACGAATGGTCGGTCCCCGTACAACTCGAAATCGGCACGGTCGTCAACTGCGTTCTGATGTTCGAGGCATTGCCGCCGTTGGAACGGGTGGGCGCAACACCAGTTTCGCGGAAATCGCGAAGGACGTTGTCAACTATCTCTGTGATGTGCAACCGACACTAATGCACGACATTCAAGTCGAGATGACTCTGCTTCCCAGCGCCGAACGCGCCGACGGGGTTCCACGCCGTTGGACAGCACTTCGAAGTGAACGTCGGGTGATTCTCTATCGGCTTCTCATCGAACGTGGTTCGAAACTTCATCGCCAAGACGATTGGCACCGGCGCAATAACATCGAAACAATCGTCATCGAAGCGATCGCCGACCTCATTGACATCGATCCATACGAGTTAGCGCCAAACCGGTACTTTCCCCACGCTTAGCCGTGGGTGACGACAACGTTGGACGCATCGATTGGTGCCGTCAAGCCACGAAGAGTCGCAATCCCGTCTCGAGTC
>WLEN01000100.1 GCA_009704225.1 Actinomycetota bacterium
AGTGCAACATGTTTGCGAATAGCGACTATACACAGCCTGTCAATGCGAAACGCGACCGCAGTATTCCCGTGGCGTGGCGAAAACCGACAAATCGTGCCCAATGTGACCCAAAGACTTTTGTTTCGCTAAGGTAGTGAGAAACATGCGCAAAGAAGCGTGAGGAGAAGCGGTATAAGCACCCAACCGGCGATTCGCCTGACTGGTTTGACGAAGTCTTTTAGTTCGGTCAACGCCGTCACCGGAGTCAATCTTGACATTGCTCCCGGTGAGTTTTTTTCCATGCTCGGACCATCCGGTTCCGGCAAGACGACGGTCCTTCGGATGATTGCCGGATTCGAGACGCCGACCTCGGGAACTGTTGAATTGTTCGGAAAAGATGTCACGAAAGACGCGCCTTTTGACCGCGATGTCAACACCGTCTTCCAGGATTACGCCCTGTTTCCCCACATGAGCGTTCTCGAGAACGTTGCCTACGGTCTTCGCGTTCGCGGAGTGAAAACCGACGCACGCAACACCGCCGCTCGGGACGCCCTCGCGCTCGTTCGACTCGAGGGCTACGGCGACCGCAAACCAACGCAGCTTTCCGGTGGGCAACGCCAACGCGTGGCCCTCGCCCGCGCACTTGTCGTCGAACCCAAGGTCTTGCTCCTCGACGAACCGCTCGGTGCGCTCGACCTTAAATTGCGCGAACAAATGCAGGTCGAACTCAAAGAAATCCAACGTCGCCTGGGAATCACTTTTATTTTTGTCACGCACGATCAAGAGGAAGCCCTCACGCTTTCGGATCGGATCGCCGTGTTCAACGAGGGCGGAATCGTCCAACTCGGAAATGCGGAAGACGTGTACCGCCGCCCGCTAACACCGTTTGTCGCCAATTTTGTTGGCACATCGGCGGTTTTCTCAGCTGACGAAGCAAAGGCCATCCTCAACCACAAGGGTGCGTGCTCGATCCGCCCCGAGCATCTCGAAATCGTCCGCGGAAAAGCGCCCGCCGGCACCATCGGTCTCGCTGGGACCGTGGCCGAAACCATCTTCCTAGGAGCATCCACTCGAATCATCGTCGACCTCGAGGCCGGAAAGCGCGTTGCCGTTCTCGGGCAGAACGACCTCAACACCACCGATACGAAACTGGGGGCGAAAGTGACGGTTGCCGTCCACCCCCGGTTCCTGGCCCCATTGACTTAACCTCTCGATTACCACCAACAAAGGAGATACAAATGCGCAACCCCATGACCCGGCGTGCCGGGTTTGCTGGACTCGCGGTCGCCTCGATCGTGATCCTCGCCGGCTGTGGCACGGGCGGTTCGACCGCCGAAGGCCCCACCGCGCTCACCGAACTCGGTGACCCCGAAGGTGCAGTCTCGATTCTCGCGTGGCCCGGCTACGTCGAAGACGGCACCAACTACCCCGAATACGACTGGGTATCTGGCTTCGAAGAAGCGACCGGATGCATGGTCACAACCAAGACCTATGGAACGTCGGACGAGGCAGTCAGCCTCATGAAGACCGGAGACTACGACGTAGTCGCTGCCTCTGGTGACGCGTCGCTCCGCATGATGGTCGCGGGCGATGTTCAGCCCGTCAACATGGATCTCGTCCCTTCCTACGCAGGAATCTACGACTTCCTCAAGAACCAGTCGCATAACACCTACAAGGAACAGCCCTATGGTGTTCCCCACGGCTACGGTGCAAACCTTCTTCAGTACAACACCGAGGTTTTCCCCGAGGCTCCGACCTCGTGGAGCGTCGTGTGGGATGCCAACAGCCCCCACGCAGGCAAGATCACGGCATACGACTCGCCCATCTACATCGCTGACGCAGCGCTGTACTTGATGAAGACGCAGCCTGACCTCGGAATCACTAACCCCTACGCACTCGACGAGACGCAGTTCGCTGCGGCAATCGAACTGCTCAAGGTTCAGCGTGGCGTTGTCGGCGAGTACTGGAGCGACTACCTCGCTCAGGCTCAGTCCTTCACGACCGGTGACACCGTCGTAGGGACCACGTGGCAGGTCATCACCAACGTCCTCCAGGGCGAAGGTGCACCGATCGCATCCGTTCTTCCCGAAGAAGGATCGACCGGTTGGTCGGACACATGGATGATCTCGGCAGCGACCGAGGCCCCCACGTGTGCCTACCTCTGGCTCGAGCACATGGCCGACCCGGAAACCAACGCGATGGCCACTGGCTATTTCGGTGAAGCTCCTTCGAGCGACGCCGCGGGTGAGTTCCGTTCGGACTGCGAGGCGTTCCACGCTGGTGACCCCGCATATGCCGCGCAGCTCTGGTACTGGACGACCCCGGTCGCCGAGTGCCTCGACGGTCGAACCGACGTAATGTGCATGGACTACCCCGCCTGGACTCAGGCGTGGCAGGAAATCAAGGGCTAGTTAGCCCAAGGAGTAAGACATGACCACTGTGTCCTCGTCTGCACCCGACCGAGTCGGGGAGTCGCCTACGCGCGCCTCCCTGGCTCGGCGGGGCTCCGTCTTTCTGTATCGTCACGCAAAGGTTCGCCTGGCGCTCTTGTTGTCAGCCCCGTTGTTCTGGCTCGGGCTCGTCTACATCGCCGCACTCGTCGCCCTCCTCATCACAGCGTTCTGGACTGTTGATTCCTTCACCGGCGAAATCATCATCGAGTGGAACATCACCAACATCACCAAAGTGGTCGGTGATGCGCTGTATCACGCGGTCACCTTGCGAACCGTTGGCGCGGCTCTCCTCGTCACGGCCATCGATATCGTCATCGCGCTGCCCATCGCATTCTTCATGGCAAAAGTTGCCAGCCGTGCCGTACAGCGCGCACTGGTCATCGCAATCCTCATGCCACTGTGGGCGTCCTACCTCGTCAAGGCGTACGCCTGGCGAAGCATCTTGGCGCAAGATGGGATTATCGATTGGATGTTCGGGCCACTCGGAGGCTCGTCCCCCGGCTACGGATTCGAAGGGGCCGTCTTGACCCTCGCCTATCTCTGGCTCCCGTTCGTCATTTTGCCCATCTATACGGCGCTCGAACGCGTACCCGATTCCCTTCTCGACGCCTCGAGCGACCTCGGCGCAAAGACGGGGTCCACCTTCCGGCACATCGTTTTGCCGCTGATCGTGCCAGGAATCATCGCGGGAAGCATCTTCAGTTTTTCGCTGACGCTCGGTGACTATATCGCCGTCAAAATTGTTGGTGGGGCAACCCAGATGTTGGGAACGCTGGTCTACTCCAACGTCGGTGTTGCGAATAACCTGCCGCTCGCCGCCGCGATATCACTCATTCCGCTCGCCATCATTTTCGTTTACCTTGGGGCCGTCCGTCGTACGGGCGCGCTCAATAATCTGTGAGCCGCGCATGAGACTCTCGATGACATCCAAAATTGGTCTGTGGGTTACCACGGCGCTGACCCTCGCCTTTATCTATGTCCCGATTCTCGTGGTTGTTCTCAACTCGTTTTCGACAAGTAGGACGTTGTCCTGGCCGCCGCCCGGCTTCACCACAGAGTGGTGGGGGAAAGCGTTGACTAACGCGGGTGCGCTGTCCGCCATTTCGACGTCGCTCATCGTGGCCGCGGCGTCAACGGTGATTGCCTTGTTGCTCGGAACGGCGCTATCGTTCGCGCTTCATCGCTTTAGCTTCTTCGGCAAGTCGACGGTCAACCTTCTCGTTGTTCTTCCGATCGCACTTCCCGGAATCGTTACGGGTATCGCTCTCAACAACGCATTTCGAACCATGCTCGATATGCAGCTGGGCTGGTTCACGATCATCGTCGCCCACGCGACATTCTGTGTGGTGACGGTGTTCAACAATGTCTTCGCCCGTCTGCGCCGGGTCGGAACCTCGCTCGAAGAAGCGTCCAGCGACCTTGGTGCGGGAATCTGGACAACATTCCGACTGGTGACGTTCCCTCAAATCCGCTCGGCTTTGTTCGCCGGAGGCCTGCTGTCGTTCGCTTTATCGTTCGACGAAATCATTGTCACGACGTTCACCGCGGGTAGTGGCGTTCAGACCCTACCGATTTTCATCCTCGACAATATG
>WLEN01000101.1 GCA_009704225.1 Actinomycetota bacterium
GATTCGCTGGTCGTCAATGGCCTGGGCGAAACGTTCAACCGTGGTGGGGAAAATGTCTTGTTCAACGACGAGCCAGCCTTGGAAGTCGCTCGCGATTAGCATCCCGACGAAACCAGCGACGTCAAAGTTGCCTTCGCCGAGTCGCGGGAAGGCTTCGTTTGCCCAAATCGCGGAGGAAGGCTGCGACATTCGGACGATGTCGTCGAACACACTCGTGGTGACGTCCTTGAGGTGAACATGATTGACGCGCGGTGTCCACTTGCGGAAAAAGTCCAGAGGGTCACCGCCGCCCAATAACTGGTGTCCCGTTTCAAGACACACGTCGATGTCGGTCAACTCCAACACCTTCTCTATCTCGGCAGTTGATTCAATAAAAGATCCCGTTTCACAGTGCAGAGTTGGTTCGTAGCCTCTTTCACGACATCGCTCGAGCACGCGATTCATCCCGATTGTGAACTTGTCCCACTGTTCGTTCGTCAATCCCGAATCGGGGTTGCGTGCTCCTGAGCCGGGTGCAGAATGTCTCGCGTCACTTCCCGCATCGGCAATCGTTGGTCGTGGGGCGGGGGTGTCGGTGAACGGAGCGACTGCATCAAAGGTGTCCAACATCGCATCGAGCTCGGGCATCAGCGTCGTGACGCGCTCGGAGTCATGAAAAGTAAATTCGATGTAGGCGCCAGCGAGGCCCAGTCCTCGTTCGGCTAAACGCCGTCCGAGCTCTGCGCCGGATCCTAAATAGCCGACCGGTCCCAAATCGATGCCGTCGTAGCCTCCGGCAGCAACAGCATCGAGCAACTCGATGCCATCCGGTACGTTGGGGTCGATTCCGACGGTGACTTCAAACGCACCATAACTGACGGGGGCGTTGGCAACATAGATGCCGTTTTCCTTGGACACTATTCCTTCTTACTTTTCCTTGGGGGTCGAGAACCTGGTTTGCGCTCAAGTTCGGTTGCCAAGTTTGACATTTCGTCCGCACCGGCCATGAGTTTGGTCATTTTCTCGATCGTGAGTTCGCTCTTGTCGAAATATCCGATACTTGCCCCAAGTTTGAGGAGAAGGAATTTATCGCCGACCGGATACGCGTGGTTGGGATTGTGGGTGATGAATACGACGCCGAGTCCGTTATCGCGCGCCTTGGCAATGTATTTGAGAACCACGCTCGCCTGCTTGACTCCAAGAGCTGACGTTGGTTCGTCCAAGATGATCGCCTTTGCGCCAAAATATACGGCCCTTGCTATTGCCACGGCTTGGCGTTCGCCCCCAGAGAGTGTCCCGATAGGTTGCTCCACATCTCGGAGCGAAATTCCCATTTCGGACAGCTGCTGTTTGGTGATGGTGCGCATCGTCCTTGCGTCGAGGCGCTTGAAGATTCCAGTGCCCTTGCGAAGTTCGGAACCGAGGAAAAAGTTCCGCCACACCGGCATGAGCGGCACGACCGCGAGATCTTGATAGACAGTGGCGATTCCTTTATCGAGGGCATCGCGAGGGGACGAGAGAATCGTCTCGACTCCGTTCACTTTCATTGTGCCTTCGCTCGGCGCGTGGACCCCCGACAGAATCTTGATCAGGGTGGATTTTCCCGCACCGTTGTCACCGAGGATGCACAACACCTCGCCTGCGACTACTTCTGCGGAAATGCCGCGGATTGCCAACACGGTCCCGTAGGACTTCCCGACGTTTTTTACCGAAAGAATTTCGGTCATGATCGATCTCCCGCGCGTCGACGAACGTAAAGATTGACGAGGACCGCGAGTAACAAAAGCACTCCGAGGAAGAACTTCAACCAATTGTTATCCCACTGAGCGAAAACAATCCCTTGAAGGGTCATGCCATAAATGAGGGCACCGACGGCTGCGCCAATTGCGGAACCGTATCCACCGGTCAAAAGACATCCGCCGACGACCGCGCAAATCACGTAGCTAAACTCTTGGCCTAATCCAGTTGTGGCTTGGACGGTAGACACTCCGAAAAGTTGCAACATGCCGACCAGCCAACCGGCGGCCGACGTTGCCATGAAAAGCCCCATTCGCACCTTGACGACTGGAATGCCCACCTGACGAGCGCTCGTGAAGGCTCCTCCGACGCCAAATATCCAGTTTCCGGTTCGCGTCCGGAGTAACACCCAGGATGCGACGACAGTGATTGCGAGCCACCACACAATCGAAATCTTGATGTCCATACCGCCGAAATTGAGCGTTGAACCGAAAATTGCTTTGGCAGATTCGTAGCCGGCGACGTCGGACATCCCCTGGATGGCGACTGTTCCGGTCAACAACTTCGTGATGGCGAGGTTTGCTCCTTGCAGAATGAATAATGCCGCGAGGGTCACGATGAACGATGGCACACCTGTTTTCATTGAGATGTACGCATTTGCGGCCCCGATGGACAATGCAAAAATGAGGGCGAGGATGATGGAGAGCCAAATATTGGTTCCATACTCTGTTGTCATGATGCCGACAATGAGCCCGGTTGTTCCTGTCATTGCGCCGACGGACAGGTCGAACTCGCCGCCAATCATCAAGAGCGCGCCAGCGACCGCCAGCACGCCAAAAAGTGAGGAGGAATATAGCCACGTCGAGACACCGGCGGTGGACAAGAATGCCGTTGTCGTGCTCGAAAAATACGTGAATATAAGGAGCGCGGCAACAGCTGCGCCTACCTCCGGTCGTCGCAAGATTCGCGCGAACCGACCCGACATGATTTGTCGGTCATCTATTTGGGTGCTGACGGTCGTCATGGTTTAGCGGGTTCCGTTCTTGGCGAACTCTGCAACCGAGGCGACGTTTTCTTTCGTCACGTAACCGGGGCCCGAATAAATCGGTTCTCCACCGCCAACTTCGTTTCCGTTGATCTTGTGGAGGTAGAGGAAGTTCACAGCTAGGTATCCCATGAGGTAAGGCTGCGCGTCAACAGCAAACAGAATCTTTCCGGATTCGATGAGCTTGGTGACGTCTTCCGACAAATCGAACGTAGCGAGCATTGCGCTGCTTCCCGCTTCGTCCAATGCGGCCGATGCCGAGACGGCCATCGGGGGGCCGAGCGTTACGACGGCGTCGATGGTTGGGTCGGCAAGCAATTTAGCCTTGACAGTGTTTTGCGCGTCGGCGAGGTTGTTGATGTCAACCTGTACGTTCTCTACGGCACCACCGAGCGTGTCCAGAATTCCGCGACAACGGTCTTCGAGTCCGACATTTCCAGCTTCGTGGATGACACAGATGACGTTCTTTGCGCCAGCGGTCGCGAGTTTTTCGCCAGCGCCTTGACCCGCGATGTATTCGCTCTGCCCAATGTGAGTCAGGAGACCGAATTCCTTGAATCGTTCCAGACCCGAGTCAACCGAGATAACCGGAATCCCGGCGGAGATGGCTTTGGTGATGGAGTCTTTGAGCCCATCAGGGTTGGCCATCGAGACGACAATTCCGTCGACACCTTCGGCGACGGCAGAGTCAATCAGTGAGCTTTGCTTTACGGGGTCGGGATCCGATTGGTAGGTGACGTTGATGCCGAGGTCCTCTGCTGCGCGGATCTCACCGCTCTTGACGACATCCCAATAGGTATCGCCAGGAGCACCGTGGGTGATGAAGGCAATGTTCACATCGGCGTTAGCACCGGTGTCCGTGTCCGTGGGCGTTGCCGTTGGGCTACAACCGCTCAGGATGAGTGGGATTGCGGCAAGTGCCGCTACCCAGGCGAGTCGTTTTTTCATCGTGAAATGCTCCTTTACATTTTGTGATTCAACGGTGAGCGCGAATCGAAACCTCTACCAGCTCAGCACGCGGCTGTGGAGGTGGGGGCGTTGATGCACATGTTCGGAATATACACCTGAAACGTTTCATTTGTAAGTGGTTGGACTGCTCTTTTTCCATTACGTCCAAAATTTAAATTGCACCGCAGATTCCGATTGGACTATGTGGTTCCGGAGTTGCGCGGCCTCAACGCGATCGTTGACTCGCGAATTACTAGCGACGGTTGGAAAACCAACTGCTGCGGATGCGAATCAGGACCGTTGTCCGATTCCTCA
>WLEN01000102.1 GCA_009704225.1 Actinomycetota bacterium
CCCGGGGCGAGCGTTCCGTTGAGAATTTCTTCACGCAGGGCTGCGGCTACTGTGATGGGTGGACTGGATGCCACAACGTCACCTTTGCTTCTTTCTCGTATGCCTTGCCGTTTGGGTAGCTGCACAATTCAAATTGCATTCCCCACGGGCTCAAGAAATAGACCCATTGCTGCCCGAGGCTCGCATTGGAACTGTTGGTCTTTTCCCCCAAAACGCGAATTCCGTTTTCTTTGAGGTACTCGATGGCCGAATCGATGTCGTCCACGTAGAAACAAAGGTGGTGTCCGCCAATGTCGCTATTGCGAGGCTGCGGGCGTGGGCCATCGGGGTCGGCTGAGATGTATTCGAAAATCTCGAAGTTAGACCCGTGTTTGCATCGGAAGAAACGTATTTGCTTCATGATGGTGCGTGGGTGCACGTTGAGATGTTCCGCCATCCAGTCGTCGTCACTCTGGAATGGGCCGAGGTCGTAAACAAGTTCGCAGCCGATGATGTCCCTGAAGAAGATCGTCGCTTCCTCTATATCGGGCACGGTGAAGCCAATATGGTCCGTACCTCGCAAACCAGGGATTCCTGAGCTCATGACGACTCCTCAATCTTCTGAATGGATACAGTCTGGCTTATAAACTACGATTTTATCCGTATCTGAACAATTTTATTTGCCAATTGGATACATTTTGCTATTCTAGGGGTAAGCAAACAACCCACAGCAGTCCGTCCCCGCATTGGAGTCAACGATGACCGAAAGAATCCAGCTTTCCCCGAAAGAGCCCTGGGTGGAACTCCGCACCACACCGGAAGACTGGCGGAATGCTGACCCGAACCTCCTTGAAACCATGTTGGGTCAACTGCACCTCATTCGCGCCTTCGAAGAAACCGTTCTGCAACTTGCTGCCGAAGGTTTAGTGCATGGTCCCGCCCACTCGAGTATTGGTCAAGAAGGCGGTGCCGTTGGCTCTATCGTCGGACTGCGCGGAACAGACGCAGTGAACGGTTCACACCGCGGTCACCACCAATTCTTGGCGAAGGCGATTGGATTTGTTGCACCGGACGGCCTCGACGTCACCAACCTGGTAAACGAACCGATTCAAGAGGTGCTGCAGCGCACACTCGCCGAGATCCTTGGTCTGGCGCAAGGTTATTGCCGCGGACGCGGTGGCTCCATGCACTTGCAGTGGAAAGAAGCGGGCGCTCTGGGAACCAACGCAATCGTTGGCGGCGGTGTTCCGCTCGGCGCCGGTAATGCCTGGGCACAGCAACACTCCGGCACCAGTGATTTAACGGTGAGTTACTTTGGTGATGGTGCTGTCAACATTGGTTCCGTTCTCGAAACCATGAACCTAACTGCCGCGTGGGATATTCCACTTGTCTTCTTTATCGAGAACAACCTTTACGCGGTGTCCACGCACGTTTCGGAAGTCACCGCAGAGGAACGTCTTTCTGGTCGCGGCACGGGGTTTGGAATTCCCAGCTGGCGGGTGGACGGCATGGACCCGCTCGCGGTTTACCTTGCGATGAAAGAAATTGAGGAACACACTCGCGCGGGTAACGGCCCGGCCGTGATCGAGGCAGAGGTTTATCGGTTCTTCCACCAGAATGGACCGTTCCCCGGTAGTGCATTCGGGTACCGACCAAAGGACGAGGAAGAAGAGTGGCGCGGACGTGACCCGCTCACCCGAGTCGCCAACGAGATGATGTCACTCGGGTTGATTGATCAAGATGAGGTCGATAGCGTTCGAGCACAGGCACAGGCCGCAATGGAACTGGCGGTGAACGAGTTACTCGAGGCCGACCCTGCGGGCAAGCCCGGCTCTCGGAGAATTCGGGTCGATTTGTGGCCGAGTGCCGACTTCGTCAACGTGGGTGTTCGCGGAGACGCATCGGAATTGAATGGTGTTCGAACGGAAGAACTCACCTCGCACACGGGAGAAAAGGAAGAAGTACGTTTTGTTGATGCGGTTGCGGCTGTCATGGATCGACGTATGGAAACGGATGCTCGAATCGTGGTACTTGGTGAAGACGTGCACCGCCTCAAGGGTGGAACAAACGGGGCGACAAAAGGGCTCGTCGAAAAGTATCCAGATCGAATTTTGGGAACGCCAATCAGCGAGAACGCATTCGCGGGGCTCGGCGGGGGAATGGCACTCGATGGTCGGTTCCGCCCCGTCATCGAATTCATGTACCCCGACTTCATGTGGGTTGCCGCAGACCAGGTGTTCAACCAAATCGGGAAGGCGCGCCACATGTTCGGTGGCGATGCGTCGGTTCCCGTGGTGATTCGCACCAAGGTTGCAATGGGCTCTGGCTATGGGTCCCAACACCTTATGGACCCAGCGGGTATCTTTGCCACGTCACCAGGATGGCGCATTGTTGCTCCATCAAACCCGTTTGACTACATCGGTTTAATGAATGCCGCACTGGCACTCAACGATCCGGTACTTGTCATCGAGCACGTTGACCTTTACGCCTCAACGGGTGAAATTGCCGTTGGTGATTACGACTACCAGATCCCGTTTGGAAAAGCAGCAATCAAGCGTGCCGGTAATGACGTCACGGTCCTTACGTATCTTTCGATGGTCAGCCACTCGCTGGAGGCCGTCGAGCAAACCGGAATTGATGCCGAGGTTATCGACCTTCGCTGGCTTGACCGCGCAAGCATTGATTGGACAACGATTGAAGCAAGCATCACAAAAACAAATGCGGTGATGATTGTCGAGCAGGGCGCACAGGGAACGAGTTACGGCAGCTGGTTGGCCGATGAAATTCAACGCCGATTCTTTGACTACCTCGATCAGCCGGTGCAGCGTGTACACGGCGGGGAAGCGTCACCGAGCATTTCCAAGGTCCTTGAACGTGCCGCAATCGCACGGACCGAAGAAGTTGTCGCTGGATTGAAAAACGTCGCAATGGGATTTGGAAAAAACTGATGGCTACTCTCATCACGATGCCAGAGGTTGCCGCTGGCGCAACGGAAATTGTTCTGTCGAAGTGGCATGTCGCTGTTGGGGCATCCGTCAACGTCGGCGACATCATTGCCGATATCGAAACCGAGAAGGCCGTTGTGGATTTCGCGTGTGATGCCCAAGGCACGGTCTACAAGATTCTCGTTGCCGACGGCGATTCGGTTGACGTTGGTGCACCGATCATGATTGTGCTTGGTGCGGGCGAAGATGGCTCGGCGGGTGACGCACTGCTTGGCGCTACAGCAACCACAGCTCACGCTGCAGTCAATGTTGAGGCAACCGCCGTGTCCTCCGTTGCCGCGCCCGTTGGATTCTCGGCTACACCCGCGGAAACGACGGACGAGTCCCGTCAATTCGTGAGCCCAATCGTTCGGAAGCTGGCCCGTGAACGAGGCATCGAATTGGCACAGATTGCGGGCACCGGACCCTTGGGTCGTGTGGTTCGCCGAGACCTTGAGAGTTTCGCACCGGGCAGCGCAGGCGCGGCGTCCTCAGGAACCTCGTCCTTCTCGTCGAGTTCAGAACTTGCGACTCAAGAGCATTCGAGCAGCTACTCAACTGTTCCGCACACCGGAATGCGTCGCGCAATCGCACGTCGCCTCACCGAGAGCAAGTCAACCGTTCCCCACTTTTATGTCACCGCGGATTGCAAAGTTGACGCGTTGCTCGAACTTCGCGCGAGCATCAATCAATCCTCATCGGTCAAGATCTCGGTGAACGACATAGTTGTGAAGGCCGTCGCAAGCGCGCTCATGGATGTTCCAGACTCGAACGTGGTGTGGAATGCCGAGGCTATGCACAAGTTCGAATCAGCAGACATTGCTGTCGCAGTGACCACGGAAGGCGGATTGTTCACACCCGTCATTCGTGGCGTGGAAAAGCGCTCTCTCAGTAACCTGAGTATGGAGATTACGGAAATGGCTGCTCGCGCCCGCGCAGGCAAGTTACGTCAAGAAGAACTCGAAGGCGGCAGTTTTGCCGTGAGCAATCTTGGAATGTTCGGCACCAAGGAATTCAGCGCAATTTTGAATCCGC
>WLEN01000103.1 GCA_009704225.1 Actinomycetota bacterium
ATGACCAAGCAGGGAAGCGGATCGATCATCAACACGGCGTCCTTCGTTGCCGTCTTGGGAAGCGCCACGAGCCAGATTTCGTACACGGCGAGTAAGGGTGGTGTTCTCGCCATGAGTCGCGAACTCGGTGTGCAGTTTGCGCGTCAGGGAATCCGCGTCAACGCGCTCTGCCCCGGACCGGTCAACACGCCGTTGTTGCAAGAGTTGTTTGCCAAGGACCCCGAGCGCGCTCAGCGTCGACTCGTCCACATCCCCATCGGACGCTTCGCTCGGCCGGAAGAACTCGCGGCCGCAGTCGCCTTCCTTGCGAGTGACGACGCGTCGTTCATCACCGGATCGACGTTCCTCGTCGATGGTGGAATATCGGGCGCGTACGTCACTCCGGTCTAACCACCATGGACTTCGACGTCTCGGAGGGTGAGTCTGCAGGGGCAACGGTCGGCTTCGACCGATCGTTGCTTCTCACACCAATTCGCGGCGGAAACACCTACGAAGAGACGGTCGAACGAATCCTGCAGACGATTCGCCTTGGCCTGATTCACCCCGGCGAACAACTTCCGCCTGAGCGCGAACTCGCCACGATGCTCGAAATCTCCCGTGACACCGTTCGGGACGCAATTGCGTCGTTGTCGGAAGCGGGATATTTGTCGATTCGGCGCGGACGATACGGTGGTACGTTCGTCGCCAACACGATTCCCGCTGGTCCCATCGTCATTGGGAGGGATGGCGACGTCATTGAACGCCAGCACTTCACCGTGTCGGACATTCATGACGTGCTCGTATTAAGGGCCGTCCTCGAACCGGGAGCCGCCTATCACGCGGCGATCAAAGACCTCACTGGGGAACTCCGGGAGCGCCTATGGTCCGTGCACCACGAAACGGCCAGTGCGACGGTCGATGATTATCGGCGTCTCGATTCTCGACTACACCTCCTGATTGCCGAGATGGCCGGATCGAATTCCCTCGTCAACCAGATTGCCCAATCCAGGGTGAAGGTCAACGAACTACTCGATGGGATTCCCTTGCTGCCGCCCAACATTGCGCACTCGAACGAACAACACGAAACCATTGTCATGGCCATTCTCTCGGGACGACCCGATGACGCAGAAGCGGCCATGCGTGCTCACCTCGAGGGGACAGCAGCGTTATTGCGGGGGTTCCTGACTTAGTTCTTTGCCGAATCAATCTGGTCGTCTTCGACGTCCGAATCGAAGTCGGAGCTCGGTTTTTCGACTCGACGCTGAATGTCATTCGCGATGCGTTGGCGCAGCCCACTGAGAAGGAGAACAGAAAGAGCAAGCGAAATCAAGGTCGCAAAGATGGCCCCCCAAATCCACCCTGTTCCGAGGACGAGGAGGACTATGAGTGTGACAACGAAAATTCCGAGACGGGCGAGGGTGTACGTGATCCACGGGCGCATCTTTACATCGTAAGCGCCAGCGTCCGCGCCTAGAATGAAAGAATGCTCGCTCGCGTTCTTTTGGTTGGTTCGTTCGTGATTGTCGCCGTCATGATTTACGCCATCGTGGACGTTGCCGTCACACCCGCGTCAAAGGTTCGCGGACTGCCGAAACCACTCTGGTTTGTCGTTCTCGTCGTGTTCCCGCTCATCGGGGCAATCCTCTGGTTCATTATGGGTAAGGGTCGCCGTGGCGCCACGACAAAACCCGTCACACCGACCGACATCGTTGACCGGGGCCCAACGAGCGGGCCGTTCTCGACGGAATCGGTTGATGACCGTATCGCTCGACTCGAAGAGGAACTTCGCCGACTTGATGAGGAGGGCGAAAACCCGCCCAAGGACTCGGCGTGACGTCGAAGGCGTCCGCCGTGTCCAATGCGACAAACTGGTCGCTCGCTTTCCTTCGCACTCTCATCGAGAACGGGGTGACCGACATCGTCGTATGCCCTGGGTCGCGATCGCAATCGTTGGCGTTGCTCGCCGCCGAATTGGCCGAGCGCGGCTTGCTCACGCTTCACGTGGTACTCGACGAGCGCGCTGCCGGATTTCTCGCGCTGGGGCTGGCACTCGAATCTGGTCGTCCCGCGGTCGTCGTGACGACATCAGGAAGCAGCGTGGCCAACCTTCATCCCGCGGTCGTTGAGGCGTTTCACCAGGGCACGCCCTTGTTACTCGTCACCGCTGACCGTCCTGCATCGGTGCGCGCGCAGGGTGGGGGACAAACCACCTTCCATGTCGGGATGTTTGCGGCCGCAATCAGAGGAACGTTTGACGTTCCCCCCGCTGAAAGCCCGGCTGACGCCGAAATTGGTGGTGCGACGGTTGCGTTCGATGCACTGACGATCGCCCTTCGTGAACGTGGACCTGTTCACGTGAACCCACAGTTCATCGAACCTCTCTCGTCCGAGGCCCCGAAGAGCTATCTCGAATCAATCCACCCCGGTGGACTTCTCGTCGTTGAACGGGAGTCGGTATCGGTAACCATCGAGGCCACGGTCGGTGTTGTCGTTGTCGCGGGACTCGGTGCGGGTATTCGAGCCGAGGAATGGGCACGCGAGTTGGGCGCTCCGCTATTTGCTGAAATCGAGAGCGGGTCGCATTTCGGGCCGCATTTGGTGACGGACTATCGAACCATCGCGGTGAGCCCAGAATTCGCCGACTCCATCCACACGGTCGTCGTCGTGGGACGCCCGACCCTCTCCAACGTCATCGACCAGTTGTGCACGCGAGAAGGAGTTGCCGTCACTGTAGTGCAGGTGGGCGAAGGTGTCCCGTATCGTCCGACCGAACGAGCACGTCTTGTTGACGAGATTGTCGTGACCGGATCGGGTGACGACATTGCCCGTGAGTGGGGACTTGCCTGGGCGAGGCGATCACGAATGACGCTTGATGCTCAGGTGACGGAACCCGCGGCGGATGTCGACGGCAGCCTCGTCGACGATCATGCCGCGCGGTCAGCTTTCGCCCGACGGGAAATGGAGATTCAACGAGAGCCCGTGACGAGCGACATGATCGTGCGACTGGTCTGGGACGCCACGTGGCCCCACGATCGGTTGGTTTTCGGAGCCTCGTCCATCATTCGAATCGCCGACTCAGTTTTGCCGGGGAAGCCGATTCGGGTCCACTCCAACCGCGGTCTTGCGGGAATTGACGGAACGATTGCGACCGCCCAAGGGATTGCCTCGGCATCTCGCCGTCCCGATTCCCCAGCCGGCGTCACACGTCTTGTTCTCGGGGATCTCGCCGCCGCCTATGATTCGAGTTCGCTCGCGTTGATTACGGGTCCGATACAAGTCATTGTCTGTAACAACAACGGCGGTCGAATCTTTGAGGGTCTCGATGTCAAGGCGACCGCGAACCCCGCGCACTTTGAGTCGGTCATGCTCACACCTCAACAGGTCAACTTCGAGGCGCTCGCCGAGGCCTACGGAATCGCGTATCGCCGCGTCGAAACACGGGGACAACTGACGTCAGCGTTGACGGAAACCGCTGAGCCGATCCTCATCGAAGCGCCACTGCTCCACGGCTAAAGCGTTAGCGCCTCGCGAATCGGTCGGAACTTGAGTTCGGTTTCGTCATACTCTGACTCTGGGTCAGACCCAACAATGATTCCTGCACCAGCGTGAGCGACGATATCTGTTTCACGCCATTGCGCGCACCGAAGAGCGATCGCCCATTCGCCGTTCCCCACGCCGTCCACCCAGCCAACGGGACCGGCGTAGCGCCCACGGGGGATTGCCTCGATGTCCGAGATGGTCGCCAGTGCGCGGTCGGTTGGGACGCCTGCAACGGCTGCGGTCGGGTGCAACGAGTCAATGATGTCGAGAACCGACGTCCGCATCCGCAGAACCCCCTCGATATCGCTGGCAAGATGCCAGACATTTGACAGTCGAAGAGTAAACGGTGTCGACGCACCGACAATCGTCCGGCAGTGTGGGGCGAGTGCCGTGAGAACCGACTGCATCGCATACTCGTGTTCGTCACGGTCCTTGGGGCTG
>WLEN01000104.1 GCA_009704225.1 Actinomycetota bacterium
CAAAGCGCGTACCGTTCATATTCCACGCAAGTGTCGGTTTACAACGGCTGGGTAGCCTCGTTGGTGCGAAAAGCGGCGGATTTGCAAAGTGCACGGCCAGGATATTCCGAACACCAGACGGGGTTGTCTGTCGATATCGCTTCGGCAACGGCAGGCTGCACAATCCAGGCGTGTTTTTCGCGGACGCCCGAGGGCAAGTGGCTGAACAAGAACGCGTGGCGATTCGGATGGCACTTGCGCTATCCCAATGGAAAGACCTCGGTCACGGGATATAAATTCGAGCCGTGGCACTGGAGATACGTCGGAGTTGAACTCGCAGCCGAACTGAATCTCACGCCGAAAATTACCTTGGAGGAGTTCTTCAGTTTGCCCGCAGCCCCTGACTACGCCCAGTAATTCCCTGCTGCGCGCTGCCGCGGGCGATAGTCTGGAAACCGTGGGTGAATGAAAGGAGCCGACATGACATACGCCTATTTAGGACCCGTTGGCACCTTCACGTGGACTGCTCTTGGACAAGTGCCAGAGGCCGTTGGAGCCGACTGGCTTCCTGTGAACAATGTCGGTGAGGCACTTGCTGCGGTGATTGATGGCCGAGCGGAGGCGGCGATGATTGCCGTCGAGAATTCCATCGAAGGTGGCGTGAGTGCGGCGCAGGATGCGCTCGCACAGTCGACTGGACTTCAGATTTTGGGCGAGTACCTTGTTCCCGTGAACTTCGATGTCGTCGTCCGTCCAGGGACGACACTCGCCGACATCCGCGTTGTTGTTGCTCATCCCGTCGCCTACGCGCAGTGCCGTCGGTGGCTGGAAGCGAACGTCCCTCATCACGAACACCTTCCCGCAACCTCCAACGTCGCCGCGGCTCATGAAATTGTGGATGGCGTTCGTGGAGACGCGGCGATTGCTCCCGCTGGGTTTGATACGCACGTCGACCTCACAACACTTGATGCAGGAATCGGCGACAATCCTTCCGCTGTCACACGGTTCGTTCTAATTGGCCGTCGTCGCCCGGTTGCCCCGCGCACGGGCACAGACAAGACGACAGTCATCGTTGAACTTCCCGACGACCGACCCGGTGGCTTGCTTGAAATGCTGGAACAGTTCGCCACCCGCGGAGTGAACCTGTCGTTACTCGAATCGCGACCCATCGGTGATTCTCTCGGACGATACCGATTCGTGATTGATATTGACGGACACATTGAAGACGAACGCGTGGCCGACGCACTTCTTGGCCTCAGGCGCTATAGCCCAGGACTACAGTTCCTGGGGTCTTACCATCGTGCCGATGGTCACACTCCAAGCGTGACCGCGCAATACTCTGACGCAGCATTCGTTGACGCCCGCGAATGGCTCGATCGTCTCGTCGCGGGGGGTGAGGCATAACGATGATTGACTCCACGCTTTTGCGGACCGAACCGGACGCCGTTCGTGCGTCGCAAGTCGCGCGCGGTGACGGCACTTCCATTGTCGACGAGGCAATCGCCGCCGATCAGGTCCGTCGCGATGCGATTTCCGCCTACGAGAAACTTCGTGCCGAGCAAAACGCACACGGCAAACTGGTGGCGGTCGCTCCCAAGGAAGAGAAAGCAGTTCTCGTCGCCGCTGCCCAGGATCTGTCGGATCGAGTAAAGGCAGCCGAAAAATCTGCATCCGACGCAGGCGAAGAATTCACGCGTATCGCCGGCGTAATCGGAAACATCATTATCGGCGGTGTCCCGGCCGGTGGCGAGGACAATTTCGTCACACTCCGTGAAGTGGGTGCAATTCCGACGTTCGATTTCAAACCTCGAGACCACCTCGAACTCGGCGAAATGCTCGGCGCCATCGACACCGTTCGCGGCACCAAAGTGTCGGGCTCACGTTTCTATTTCCTTTCTGGAATAGGCGCCCGACTCGAAATCGCGCTCATGTCACTTGCGCTCGACCGCGCGCTCGCGGCCGGATTCACCCCGCTCATTACCCCGACCCTCGTCAGCCCCGCGATTATGCAGGGGACCGGTTTCCTCGGGGCGCACTCCGACGAGATCTACTACCTCCCCGCGGATGATTTGTATTTGACGGGAACCAGTGAAGTCGCGCTGGCGGGATTTCACGCAGACGAAATTATCGACCTTGCTGCTGGGCCCAAACGCTATGCCGGTTGGTCGACCTGTTACCGCCGTGAAGCTGGGTCATATGGCAAAGACACCCGAGGGATTCTGCGCGTACATCAGTTCAACAAACTCGAGATGTTTTCGTACTGCGCACCCGCCGAAGCGGAGGTCGAACATGACCGTCTCGTTGGATGGCAGGAAGAGATGATGGGGCTGCTGGGATTGGCCTATCGCGTGATTGATGTTGCCGCAGGCGACCTCGGTTCGTCGGCCGCTCGAAAGTTCGATATCGAGGCGTGGATCCCAACCCAAGGAACGTACCGCGAACTTACGTCGACCTCGAACTGCACGACCTATCAAGCGCGCCGACTCAATATTCGGCACCGGCCGGATGGGGCGGCAACAGAGACCGTTGCCACACTGAACGGAACGCTCGCGACGACCCGGTGGCTTGTCGCAATTTTAGAGACACATCAGAACGCGGATGGATCGGTGACGATACCGGAGGCACTTCGTCCGTACCTCGGCGGCCTTGCCGTCGCGGAGCCGCTTTCGTGATGGTGGAACGACCCGAACCGTGGCTTGTCGCCATCGATATCGATGGGACACTCGTGTCTGACTATGGAACTCTTAACCCCGGGACAATTGTCGAGGTTCGGCGTTTGGTGGATGCCGGTCACCACGTCACCATTGCGACGGGGCGTTCGGTTCCGATGACCCTGCCATTCATTGAGGAACTGGGAATCTCGCCCGAACTCGTGGTCTGCGCAAATGGCGCGATTATCGTCCGTCGAGATGACTCGGACCCGACGCGATATGTGCGGGACACCGTCGAGTTGTTCGATCCAGGCCTCGTTCTACGCGAGATTCATGACACCATCCCGGATGCCCACTATGCCGTTGAAGACGAGACGGGCTTGCTGCGCTATACGGGCTGGTTTCCTGACACGGGCGTGAATATGCATACCCAGAAAATGGAAACGTTTGAGGAACTATTGACGGATCAGGCGACCCGCGTGGTGGTTATTGCCCCCGATTCGCGGCAGGACTATTTCACCGACGTCGTTGAAATGCTTGGCTTACACAAGGTGACCTATTCAATCGGCTACACATCGTGGCTTGATATCGGACCGCAAGGCGTGAATAAGGCGACAGCCCTCGAGAAAGTCCGCGAACGCTGGGGAATCCCGCGAAACCGGGTAATGGCTATCGGAGACGGTCGTAACGATGTTGACATGCTCGAATGGGCCGGCGAGTTTGGTCGCGGCATCGCGATGGGCCAAGCCCCGGAAGAAGTTCGGAACGCGGCGAGTGAAATGACGCTCAACGAGTCAGAAGGTGGACTCCCGTCAGCTTTGGCGACACTCGACTAACTCACCCGATTCACTCGGTTAGACTTAACGGTGGAGGGCTGTCCGAGAGGCCGATGGAGCTGGTCTTGAAAACCAGTGGGCAGCAATGTCTCGTGGGTTCGAATCCCACGCCCTCCGCCAAGAACATCCGGGAGAACAGTGACCAACGCGACACCGATCACACAAACAGAGCCACCACCACGTCACGCGGCTCAATCTGTTCGTCGTCCGTGGGGGACGATTCTGCGTGTTGTGGGGTTATCGCTTGCTGTCGCGCTCGTGTCGTCAGCGTCGATTGCGGGAATTCTCGCCTGGAAGATCACATCGTCATTCGACTCCGTGTTTTTGGCCGGAGAGGAGATCAAGCTCTCGGGAATCGGTGCAATTAAAGGCGCTTTCAACGTTCTCATTGTTGGGTCTGACACTCGCCTCAATCAACCGTCGAAATTTGGTGGCGAGGCGGCGGGTGCGACACTCAACGACGTCAACATA
>WLEN01000105.1 GCA_009704225.1 Actinomycetota bacterium
CGAGGTTCCGTAAAAGAGTCGGCGTGCCCGCGAAAAATCGGGCGAGTCCGCCTGGGTGGCCCGTGCTCAGCTCGATTGCGACGTGGCTCGGAAAATGCAGAAGGGGGTTCGTTCCACCGAGTTTCGAGAGTTCTCGTCGCCACTGTTCCCACACGGTGTCAGCGACGTTGGTGATTGTAGCGGTTGGGTTACCGGTGGCGAGGTTTGACGGGTCATCGAATGCAGACAGCGCGCGGGAAATGTCGCCTGTCCAGTCGCCTTCGTCCGACTCCAACACACTTTTACGCTATCGGGAACCCCCATAAATCCTTGGAACCACTCCGATGGCTGAATTCATCGTCAAAGATTCATGGAGTGCCGCTGGAGCGAACAAGTCCAGTGGACTTGTTCGTCATACTCGACCGGTCACCAAGTCGAAAGATTTAAGGAGTGCCGCTGGAGGGACTCGAACCCCCAACCCTTTCCTTAGGACGGAACTGCTCTTCCATTGAGCTACAGCGGCATTATCTGAATTCAACCACAGGCGGGCTTTAGGCGACGAGGTAGTCGTTCCACGCCGGTACGTCCCGGTCAATTCCGCGCACCAGCCACGCGGTTCCACGAGGTTGCCGGGGTTGTGTCGATAGTGACCATCCAAGTTCGCGCAGGGTGCGATCGGCTTTCTGGTTGTTGCAACGGACGCAGCAGGCGACGAGGTTTTCCCAGCTGTCCGATCCACCGCGGGATTTCGGCTGGACGTGGTCGATTGTGTTGGCGCCTTTGCCGCAGTAGGCGCATCGATGGTTGTCACGCCTCAACACGCCACGCCTCGTCAACGGAACACCACTGGTCATAGGGACGCGGACGTAACGGCTCAGGATGATGACGCTGGGCCTATCCCACAAACCCGAAATCCCAAAGACCGGGTGCTCGGCTTCGTGGGCAAGAATGTTTGCTTTTCCGGTCATTACGAGCACGATTGCTCGGCGATCCGAGACTACGGCGAGGGGCTCATAGCCAGCGTTGAGGACCAGGGTTCTCATGTCGTTCCTTTCGGTCCCACATGGTGTGTGGGTTTTCGGGGTTCCGCCACCATTGCTCGATTCGGGCACAAAAAAAGCACCGTCTTCACAGACGATGCCTTCCGTTGTCGCAACCGTGTCGGCGCGAAACGACGCTCGGACTTATCGGGTGTTCCCAGTCGAATCCTCGGGGGGAGGCTCTGTGGGCACCCGTCAAACCGCAAACGATTCGAGTTGTGATGGTCACTCGTTCAGACTACGCCTGTGAATCTCGTCGCGCGGTATTGGCGCGCTATTTAATTCCGAGGCGCACGATGTAGAAACTGGTCGTCCAGATGTCGCGAATGCTCACGTATCCGCCCGCGGCCGGGGCGTCGAGGATCTTTCCGTTTCCGGCGTAGATTCCGTCGTGGCCCGCCATGATGACAAGGTCACCGGGCTTGGCGTCTTCGAGACGAATCGGTCGACCCATTGCCGCTTGCGCACTGGCGCTGTGAGGAAGAGCGACACCGAACTGCGCATAAACAAATTCGACGAGTCCCGAACAATCGAAGCCAGCAGGGGACGCACCGCCGAAGCGATAGGGAACCCCGATGTATTGCTTGGCAACGTCGAACACTTTCGCGAGGCTGAAGTCGGGATACGGCGGATTCTTGAGGTAGTCCTCGGCGGACGGTCCGTGGTACTCGGGGAAGATGATGCTCGCCGTGGCCGCGGTCTGGATTTCGGCAAAAGTCGAGGCACGAAATTGTGATTGGTCAACGGCGAGCGGCGTCTCGCTGTTCACGACAACATCTTGGGTGGCTTCGGCAGCGTTGATGGTTTCGGGGTTGAACGCATAGGCCGGCAGTGCGACGGTTCCCACGAGAGCAGCGACGAGCGCAAAAACCGAGGCCCGTCGAGCCTTTTCGCCGACCATCGCTCGGCCCGCACTGCGGGCAGCGGGCCTAATCCCGCGAATTACTCGGGCAATGAAACGAACGACGTCACCGATTGCGAGGGCTGTGGTGTGGCCGATCCGAAAGAAAGCGTTATCCAAGAGTTTTCTCCTGAGCCCGAGGCGCTTCACCTCCCCGTCATTCAGTTTGTTTAACCTCACACAGACGGGGAAAATCGGGCCGTGTGAAGCTGTTCTGTGAGCGCGGTGGCGCGTATGGAACTTATTTAGTTTACCGAGCAAGCCTATGAACGGGCACCGCGAGCCCTTCGGCGTGGCAAAACTATCAAATTTTGAACCATGGGGATTGTTTAGACTTGGGTGATGACCGACTTCCGACTCCCCGCCGAGCTCGTCCCCGTTGACGGCAGGTTCGGCTGCGGTCCCTCAAAGATTCGGCCGGAGCAAGTTGACTATCTCGTCTCACACGCTCATTTGTTGGGGACCTCTCATCGACAGAAGCCCGTCCGTGAACTCGTCAGTCGAGTTCGTGCGGGACTTGCAGAGCTCTATCGGTTGACCGACGGCTACGAAGTCATCCTTGGCAATGGTGGCTCGACCGCTTTTTGGGATGCGGCGGCTTTTTCCCTCATTGACAAGCGCAGCGCGCATCTATCCTTCGGAGAGTTCGGGCAAAAGTTTGTGACAGCCGCGAGCGCACCGTGGCTGGACGCCCCGGCTGTCGTCCAGGGTGATCCGGGAACCGTCTCGGTATTCGTCGGTGACGAGGACGCGGACGTGTTTGCCTACCCTCACAATGAAACGTCGACTGGCGCGATGACCGCGGTGCGCCGTCAGGGCTCGGCAGGTTCGCTCACCGTTGTTGATGCGACGAGCGCGGCCGGCGGTGTCGATATTAATGCGCGCGAGACCGATGTGTATTATTTTGCGCCGCAGAAGAACTTCGCGAGTGATGGTGGCCTGTGGTTCGCCCTCATGTCACCCGCCGCAATCGACCGGATCGGACGCGTCGCCGCAACAGATCGATATATTCCTGAGTTCTTGTCTCTGAGCGTCGCGGTCGAGAACTCGAGACTCGACCAAACTCTCAACACTCCCGCCATCGCAACACTTTTGTTGATGGACGCGCAGATCCAGTGGATCACTGAAAACGGCGGACTCGCGTGGGCGCACGCACGCACAAAGGATTCATCGGACCAAATTTACGAATGGGCTGAAGCTCATCCGAACGCATCACCGTTCGTCGCTAACCCCGAACACCGTTCGCAGGTTGTTGCCACGATTGACTTCGACGAGGGTGTCGATGCGAGCCGCGTTTCGGCGATGTTGCGGTCGAATGGGGTTGTAGATATCGACCCGTATCGAAAGCTCGGACGCAATCAACTTCGAATCGCGACATTCACCGCGGTTGACCCCAGTGATGTCTCGCGCCTTCTCAAGGCGATTGACTCGGCAATCGCCGCGCTTTAGTCGTCTTCGACGACAACGTACTCATCGTCGTCAGAGCCGTCTTCGCTAACGACGTCGTCGAAGCCATCAAGCACATCGGTGTCGTCGAATGGCGACTCAACGATGTCCGCGAGGTCGACCGAGTCGACGTCGTCCTCAAAATCGTCATCATCGTCATCATCGTCATCATCGTCATCGTCGTCATCGTCGTCATCGTCGTCATCGTCGAGTTCATCGTCAAGATCATCGAGTTCATCATCCGGAACGACCACGATGGCCTCTTCGATTCCGGCGGCGATCGATTCCTCATATTCACGTAGCCGGTCTGCCCACGGAACCCAATCGGGCGCTTGAATTGCGTCGTCCCCTGCAAGGAGTTCGGTCTCAAGAACAGTCGTCGATTTGCCGTCTACGGCGAGCGAGGCGACCCAGTCCCACCCGATGTAACCCGGAAGGTTGGAGCCGAAACGGATGTTGGCGATCCCGTCTGATTCTTCGGATGAGAGCACCGCGCCGATTGTGCCGGCCGGGGTGATTGTCTCAAGGGCCGCGCGCGCGGCCTGCTCAAGTGCTTTAGGC
>WLEN01000106.1 GCA_009704225.1 Actinomycetota bacterium
CCATATTCCGACATGTCGAGCGAAATGAGCGCGTCTTCGTCGTCAAACAGGAATTCGGCAAGAGCCTTCGCGAGTTCCGTTTTTCCCACACCGGTCGGGCCGGCGAAAATGAACGAGCCGGAAGGACGCTTGGGGTCTTTGAGCCCCGCACGGGTTCGGCGGATGGTCTTGGACAGAACCGAAATAGCCTCTTCTTGGCCGATGACTCGCTGGTGCAGCGACTTCTCCATCATGAGCAGGCGGGCGCTTTCCTCTTCGGTCAGTTTGAAAACGGGGATACCGGTCGCTTGTGCGAGAACCTCGGCGATAATTCCTTCGTCGACGTTTCCCAATTCGCCCTTGTCGCCCTTGCGCCATTCCTTCTCGAGGCGAAGTCGCTCACCCAAGAGCTTCTTCTCTTCGTCGCGTGACTTGGCCGCGCCCTCGAAGTCCTGGTTCTCGATGGCCTTTTCCTTCTCGGCACGAACGACAGCGATCTTGTCGTCGAATTCGCGAAGCTCAGGCGGTGACGACAGTATCGACAAACGCAGGCGTGCGCCTGCTTCATCGATGAGGTCGATCGCCTTGTCCGGAAGGAATCGGTCTTGCACGTACCTGTCGGCGAGCGTCGCCGCGGCCGTGAGCGCGCCATCCGAAATTGACACCTTGTGGAACGCTTCGTAGCGGTCACGAAGCCCCTTGAGGATGTTGATGGTGTGGGCCACAGACGGTTCGTTGACCGTCACGGGCTGGAAGCGGCGCTCGAGGGCCGCGTCCTTTTCAAAGTACTTGCGGTATTCGTCCAAGGTCGTCGCACCGATGGTCTGAAGTTCCCCGCGAGCAAGCATTGGTTTGAGGATGCTGGCCGCGTCGACCGCGCCTTCCGCTGCACCCGCGCCAACGAGCGCGTGAATTTCGTCGATGAAGACGATGATGTCGCCGCGATTGCGGATTTCCTTGGTGACCTTCTTGAGGCGTTCTTCGAAGTCACCGCGGTAGCGGCTTCCGGCGATAAGGCTGCCGAGGTCGAGCGTGTAGACCTGTTTGTCCTTGAGCGTCTCAGGAACCTCGCCCTTGACGATCGACTGTGCGAGGCCCTCGACGACGGCGGTCTTGCCGACGCCGGGCTCACCGATCAGAACCGGGTTGTTCTTGGTGCGACGGGAAAGGATCTGCATGACGCGTTCCATTTCCTTCTCGCGCCCGATGACGGGGTCGAGTTTCCCGTCGCGCGCCGCCTGCGTGAGGTTGCGGCCGTACTGGTCGAGAATCGTCGAGCCCTTGTCAGACGACGTCGATTCTGTGCCGCCGACGACCGCGGATTCCTTGCCCTGGTAACCCGAGAGCAACTGAATGACGGTTTGGCGAACGCGAGTTAGGTCCGCGCCGAGCTTGACGAGGACCTGGGCGGCCACGCCCTCACCTTCGCGAATGAGGCCGAGCAGGATGTGCTCGGTGCCGATGTAGTTGTGTCCGAGCTGCAGTGCTTCGCGGAGACTCAGTTCGAGCACCTTCTTGGCACGAGGCGTGAACGGGATGTGGCCGGTCGGGGCTGTCTGGCCCTGGCCGATGATTTCCTGAACCTGTTCGCGAACGTTGTCGATCGAGATGGAGAGTTCAGCAAGCGCCTTCGCGGCGATGCCGTCGCCCTCGCGAATAAGCCCGAGCAGGATGTGCTCGGTTCCGATGTAATTGTGGTTGAGTTGCTTTGCCTCTTCTTGGGCAAGCACCACGACTCGACGGGCCCGGTCGGTAAATCGTTCAAACATCTCGTCATCTCCTTCACGCAGGTGCGTGGGTCATTAATGCGAGAGTAACCCCGTCGCGGGCGTCGATGGGGCGATTTCGCCGAGGGCAAAACGGCGGTGGTGAGCTCGTCTCGCGTCGAAACCGTACGATCGAAGAATGGCTCGCAAAAACTCTCAGCGTCTCGGTGGCGCAATCGCCTTCATTTTGCGTCACGCCAACGACGTCCCCGTCGACTCGGTCGGATGGTTGCCCCTGACCGCCATCGTCACCCGCCTTGCCGCGGACGGCATCGACGTCACAGTGGAGGACGTCATGCGTGAGGTAGGTCCGGGCGGCAACGACCGCTTCGAACTCAGTATCGACGGCACAAAAGCACGCGCGTTTTACGGGCATAGCCAACCGAACGTCAAGATTGAGTTAATCGACACCGACAAAGCGCCGCAGTATTTGTATCACGCGACACCCGAGTACAACCTCGAAGCGATTCTCGATCGACGCGAAGGTCTCTTACCTCAAAAACGACTGTTCATTCACCTGTCAGAAGACCCACTGCGCGCGGTTCAAGTCGGTCAGCGTCGCAGCGTTCCCATCGCGCTGTTCGAAATCGAAACCAAAGCTCTGCCCGAACCCGTCGGTCGAACCAGCCCCGACTCGTCGGTGTGGCTGACGAAGTTTGTTCCCGCCAAACTGCTCTGGAAAATCGCGGTCCCCGAGGGCTCGAACTAGTCCTTTTTGGCCGGAAGCCCACGCCGAGCGCGCTCTTCGGCCTCGTATTTCTTGAGGGTGTCACGCTCGGTGCGGTCAGCGCGCAGGATGCTGCGCATGATGAACCAGAAAATCAGCCCGATGAGGATGGTTGGCGTGACCGAAAAGATGGCGTTACCCCAGAAATCTTGAATCATAAGGTCCTATTTTACCAACGGGAAAAGGACGGTTTCGCGAATGCCTAGCCCAGTCAACGCCATGAGGAGTCGGTCGATTCCCATGCCCTGACCGCCGGTTGGGGGCATGCCGTGTTCGAGTGCGCGCAAGAAGTCCTCATCAAGTCGCATCGCCTCGACGTCACCGCGTTCACCGAGTTTCGCCTGTTCGACGAATCGTTCGCGCTGAATGATGGGGTCGACCAATTCGGAATAGCCGGTCGCGAGCTCGAATCCACGGACATACAGGTCCCACTTTTCGACAACACCGGGCTTCGATCGGTGTTCGCGCACGAGCGGGCTCGTGTCTACCGGGAAGTCCATGACGAACGTGGGGCGAACGAGGTCGCCCTTGACGTAGTGTTCCCACAGTTCCTCGACGAGTTTGCCGTGGGTCGGGTGTTGGACCTCGATGTCGACGGGCTTTGCCATCATCTCGAGGGTCTTCATCGGCGTCTCGGGTGTGATCTCGGTACCGGCCGCGTTGCTGAGCGATTCGTACATCGAGATACGCGCCCAGTCGCCACCGAAGTCGTATTCGGTGCCGTCATTCCAGGTGACAACGTGCGAACCGGCGACGGCAACGGCCGCGTTCTGGATCATCTCTTGAGTGAGGTCGGCAACGGTGTTGTAGTCGCCATACGCCTGATAGAACTCCAGCATCACGAATTCAGGGTTGTGCGTCGAGTCGGCACCTTCGTTACGGAAGTTGCGGTTGATCTCGAAGACGCGTTCAATTCCACCGACGACCGCGCGCTTAAGGAACAGTTCGGGGGCGATGCGCAGATACAGTTCCATGTCGAACGCGTTTGAGTGGGTTACGAATGGGCGGGCGGCAGCACCGCCGTGCATCGTCTGGAGCATCGGTGTTTCAATCTCGAGGAAGCCGTGTTTGGCGAACGTCTCGCGCAGCGACGCCATCGCGGTCGCGCGGGTCACAACGTTCTGGCGTGCTTGGTCACGAACAATGAGGTCGAGGTAGCGCTGGCGAACCCGCGTCTCTTCGTTCAGTTCGGCGTGCAGGTTCGGCAACGGCAACAGTGACTTCGCCGCCATCTGCCATTCCGACACGAGGATCGACAGTTCGCCGCGCTTGGACGTAATCACTTCGCCCGTGACGAACACGTGGTCACCGAGGTCGACAAGGTCTTTCCATCGTTCGAGGGCGTCCTCGCCAACAACGTCGAGGGACAGCATCGCCTGGATGCGCTC
>WLEN01000107.1 GCA_009704225.1 Actinomycetota bacterium
AAAGAAGCGAACAAGGGCGTCAACCCTGACGAGGTCGTAGCTGTCGGAGCGTCGCTCCAGGCCGGAGTCCTCATGGGCGAGCGCAAAGACGTTCTCCTCATCGATGTCACCCCACTGAGCCTCGGAATCGAGACCAAGGGCGGAATCATGACCAAGCTCATCGAGCGCAATACGGCCATCCCGACCAAGCGTTCAGAGACCTTCACGACGGCCGATGACAACCAACCGTCAGTCTCGATCCAGGTCTTCCAGGGAGAGCGCGACTTCACGCGCGACAACAAGTCACTCGGAAACTTCGAACTCACCGGAATCGCCCCTGCTCCGCGCGGGGTCCCGCAGGTCGAGGTCACGTTCGATATCGACGCGAACGGAATCGTCCACGTATCCGCCAAGGACAAGGGAACGAACAAGGAACAGTCGATGACGATCACTGGCGGTTCCTCGCTCTCGAAAGACGACATCGAACGCATGGTTCGCGAAGCGGAAGAACACGCCGCCGAGGATCACGCGCGTCGTGAAACCGCTGAGAAGCGGAACGTCGCCGAACAGATGGCGTATTCCGTCGAAAAGCTGCTCGAAGACAACGACGACAAGCTTCCCGACGACGTCAAGTCCGAGGTTCGTGCCGATGTCGACGCTCTCAAGACGGCGCTCGCTGGAACCGATGACGCCGCGGTGGACGCCGCTGTCGAAAGACTCCAGGCCAGCCAGGGCAAGCTCGGCGACGCGATCTATGCGAATCAGGGCGACACCGCAGGTGACGAGAATCCGGAGTCAACCAAGGACGATGAGGACATCATCGACGCCGAGGTTGTCGACGACGAGAACCCCGCGTCGGACGAAACCGACAAGGACTCCAAGAAATAGTCATGTCGGACAACGAACAGAACAACGACGAGCAGGTTCCCCCCACCGAACCGGACGAGGACTCTTCCGAGGAATCGACCGAGGAGGCGGGGGAACCCAGCCTCGCGGACGAAGCGGCTGAGCAGAACGCCGAGGAGCTTCTCGAGTCGATGCTGGGCGAGGTCGAACGGAACCTGGTCGAGGAATACCGCGACCGCGCCGCTCGTGCCGAGGCCGAACTCGCGAACTTCCGCAATCGCGTCGAACGTGATCGCGCCGCTAACCGCGACGCCGTCATTGCCGAAGTGATTCGTGCGGTACTTCCCGCGATGGATGACCTCAATCGCGCGGAGTCTCACGGAGACCTGGCCGGAAGTCCGCTCGAAATCGTCGCGCAAAAGATCCGAACCGGTTTTGGCCGGTTCGGACTCGCTGCAGTCGGCGAGGTCGGCGAAGCGTTTGACCCGAACCGTCACGAAGCAATCGTGAAACTTCCCACCGAAGGCGCAACGAGCGAGACCGTCGCTGACGTCGTCGAGGTGGGCTACACACTCGGTGATCGACTGATTCGACCCGCCAAGGTCGCTGTCGCCGCGCCGGCGGAATAGTTGAAGGAGGGGCGCGGTGGCAAGTCAAGACTGGTTTGATAAGGACTTTTATGCCGTTCTCGGCGTCTCGAAGGACGTTTCGGATGCGGAACTAAAGAAGGTGTACCGAAAGTTGGCCCGCCAGTTCCACCCCGATTCGAACCCCGGGGATGCCAAGGCCGAGGCACGATTCAAGGAAATCAGTGAGGCGTACACCGTCTTGTCTGATTCGGCGTCGCGTCAGGAATATGACCAGATTCGAGCAATGGGCGGTGGCGCTCGTTTCTCATCGGGCGGCAACGGACCCGGCGGGTTCGACGATGTCTTTGGAAACATATTCGGTGGCGGGGGCCGAACCCGATTCCAACAGAGCCCCGAGGATATCTTCGGCGGAATGTTCGGCGGCGGTGGCGGATTTACGGGGCAACAACGCTCGAGTGCCCGAAAGGGCGCCGACCTCACGGCAAACATCACAATTGACTTCCGCACCGCGATCCAGGGCGGCGAGGTCAGTCTCGATATCCGTGGAGCCAGGCCGCTCCAGATCGCAATCCCTGCTGGCGTGAACGATAAGCAAAAAGATTCGTGTCCGCGACAAGGGCGAACAATCGATGACGGGCGGAGCCTCAGGCGACCTCGTCATAACCGTCACGGTTCGCGACCATCCGGTCTTCGATCGCGACGGCGACAATTTGCGCGTTGATATTCCAATCACGATTCCCGAAGCGATTCTGGGTGCAACAATCGAGGTCCCGACGCTCGAGGGGGACAGGGTCAAGGTCAAGGTGCCGGCGAACACTCCAAGCGGTCGCGTTTTGCGCGTTCGCGATCGAGGCGTGAAGGTCAAAGGGAAGCGCGGCGATCTGCTCGCGACAATTCTTATTGTCACGCCCGACCTGATTTCGGACAAGACCAAGAAGCTCGTTGAGGAATTCAAGACGCTCAACGACGTTCACAGCCCACGCGAGACGCTCTATAGTAAGGCGAGCCTCTAGGGGGGATTGTGTTCACCGAAGACGATCCAATCTTTTCTATCGCCCACGCGGCGGAACTCGCGGCGATGCATCCGCAGACGCTTCGACAATACGATCGCCTCGGGCTCGTATCTCCTGGCAGAACCGCTGGCCGCACCCGGCGCTATTCGATGCGCAACATCGTCCAGTTGCGCGAGGTTCAGCGTCTCTCGAATGAAGGACTCAACCTCGAGGGGATTCGCCGAATCCTTGAACTCGAAAACACCGTCACCGACCTCAATCAGCGTGTTCGCGAGCTCGAATCACTCCTCGCCGACGCGATGATTGCGCGTCCCGGGACACGCGTGTTTGCTGCGGGGACAGGCGGCGAGGTCGTCTCTCTTCGAGCCGGCACTCGTTCACAAAAATCTAACCAGGTGGTCGTTTGGCGACCGTTTCCGTGGCGTGACCGCTAGGAATCGAGGAGAAAACTATGGCTAACATGCAAGGCGCTCCATCCTCACAGGAAGAGCAGAAATCCGCCCTGGAACAATACGGAGTGAACCTCACGGCGATTGCCCAGACCGGAAAACTCGACCCCGTAATCGGGCGCGATGCCGAGATTCGACGTATCACCCAGGTACTAACCCGCCGAACAAAGAACAACCCCGTTCTCATTGGTGAACCGGGCGTTGGAAAGACCGCCGTCGTCGAGGGCCTCGCCCAGCGCATTATCGCCGGCGATGTCCCCGACAGCCTCAAGGGCAAGGAAATCGTCTCGCTCGACCTCGCGGCACTCGTCGCGGGAGCCAAGTATCGCGGCGAGTTTGAGGAACGCCTCAAGGCAGTGCTGAAAGAAATTGATGAGTCTGACGGTCGCATCATCACCTTCATAGATGAACTTCACACCCTGATGGGTGCGGGCGGCGGAGAAGGTTCCGTAGCAGCCGCCAACATGCTCAAACCGATGCTCGCACGCGGTGAACTTCGTTTGATCGGGGCCACGACGCTCGACGAGTATCGCGAATACATCGAAAAGGATGCGGCGCTCGAACGCCGTTTCCAACAGGTTTATGTCGGTGAACCCAGTGTCGAAGACACGATTGCCATTCTGCGCGGTCTCAAGGAACGGTATGAGGCACACCACCGAGTTGTCATCGCTGACAGCGCGCTCATTGCCGCAGCGACAATGTCGAATCGATACATCACGTCGCGTCAACTACCGGACAAGGCCATTGACCTTATTGACGAAGCGGCCAGCCGTCTCAAAATGGAGATTGAATCGTCGCCCGTCGAGATTGATGAATTGCGCCGACTGGTCGATCGCCTCACCATCGAAGAACTTGCCCTCAAGAAAGAGAAGGACGACGCGTCCAAGGACCGCCTGTCAAAACTTCGCGGCGAACTCGACGAGAAGCGAGCGGCTCTTGCCGAGCTTCAGAAACG
>WLEN01000108.1 GCA_009704225.1 Actinomycetota bacterium
AGATTCCTACCCAGCCCGCGTTAATCTCGGCCTGGCCATCGCGGATATCTTGTCGGCCCGCGGAAATCTGCGCGAGGCCGTCGTTGATGAGGGCGAGCTGATAGCGAAGACCCGGCAAGAGATTATCCGGGTCGCCATCATCCGTGGCGAGGGCAATTAAGTACTCAACACCCTCTTTGTTGGCCTGAAGTTCGGCCGCAGCCGACAGAATTTTTGAAAGACCCTTGTCGAGCTTTCTCTGACCAGCCGTCAACTCGACACGTCCATCGGCGAGATCAACCCGCGCTTCTGCGAGGTCCTTCAGTCCCTTGTCAATCTTTGCCTGGCCCTTGTCGAGCTTTATCTGACCATCGGAAAACTTAGCGGGGGCGTCCGCGACATCGCGGGCGTTCGAATCCAGCTTCTTTTGGGTTTTGAACGGGTCGACAGTGTCATCAACAGCTGGGAGCTCGTGAACCGACACCAACGCGGCGGTGATGTTTTCTTTTTCCTCGTCTGTGAACGGTAGTCCGTCGGTCTTGTGGAAAACCACTTGTCCAATACCGCGGCTCGCGTCGCTGAATTTCGCTTCGAGCGTCTCAATAGTCGTCTGTGCGTCGGTGCCATTGATTGTCATGGCAGTGGAAAAGGTGCCTCCGGCCGTAGCTGCGACTCCGCCCAATATCCCGATAACGGCGATCCACCCGATGATGACGAGCCATGCTCGGCGCGCAGCGAATTGTCCGAGGCGGTAGAGAAATTGAGACACGGAAAACCCTTCGCGATTTATTGCACAAGTAAACAGATTATTGCACTAGTGCAGAAATATGTCAAATCGGGCTAGACTCATCTCATGAGTAGCGAGACGAAGACCGACACGAGAGCTAGCCATGTCGTTGGACGCAAGCCGAAATCAACGCCGGATGACATAATCCTTGTCGCATGGTCTCTCTTCGAGCGAGACGGATTTGATTCGACCACGATGGCGGATGTTGCCGCCGCTGTCGGAGTTTCGCGACGGACTCTGTTCAATTACTTTGCAACCAAAGAAGCGTTGTTGTATCCCGCGGTGGATGAATACATGGAGTATTTCGGTGCATTGTTGATGGATCGACCGCGGGACGAGCCTCTGTTCCAGTCACTTGAATATTGTCTTCACCACAGTCACAACAAGCAATTTGAACTTGAAGACAGATTCAATCCCGGCCCTATTGTTCACGCCGCGCGATTGAGCGACGGTGCGGTTCGGTATTCCCGCGATCATTGGGCGCGCGAAATGGAACAGGTAGTGGCCCGACGCCTCGAGGGGCAACCGGGCGGGGCGGCGCTCGCAGGATTCGTCGGTGCACTTGCCGCTCAGGTCTGGACCGAGATCACGAAGTACCTCAAAGCGGCTGGTCCCGATGGTGACATTGGTGAGGCACTGGCCGACGTGATGGCGTCACTTCGGAAGCTTTTCACCTAGCGCCTCTCGCTAACGCGCCGTCAGCGTCACGTTCGGCATTTCGGGCGCGGGAATCCATCCGCCCACTCTGTCGGCAATCGGCGGGTAGGTGTGAAGGTTCCAGTCCATCCGCATTTCTTCGATTTCCTCGTGAGTACGGGCAATGAAGTTCCACCACATCAGGATTTGTTCGAGGAATGGCTCGCCGCCGATAACAATCGCGGTACCCGAGCCAGAGAGAGCGAGCTCGGTCGAACCCACCGGTGAATACCAGAGCGCATTCAGTGGGACATCATCATCGTTCGCTGTCATCGACCCGTTGATGTTCAGGACTCCGTATTCCCACGATGAGTTGAGTGGAATCGATCCACTGTTTCCAACTAACACCTCGGCCCCAACGAGTGGACTAAACACCGTTGCCGGTGATGTCGCGTCACCCCATTGGCCAATAAACACCTGGGCAAAATGGTCACCGAATGTCGCGGTGGGGACGGTTTCGATGTGTTCAAACGTTGGTCTCATTGAGCGCACTGCGTCAGGCAGTGCGATCCACAGTTGAACGGCGTGCAGTGCCTCGGGCCCAGGCAGGCTCCGTTCGCTGTGTGACACACCCGAGCCAGCGGTCATGAGATTGAGAGAGCCTGGCGCCACCTCCTGGGCTGTCCCAAGACTGTCGCGGTGATCTATGAGTCCATCCAACAACCACGTCACTGTCTGCAGACCCGTGTGCGGGTGGGCGGCGACAGTCATTCCGTCGACCTGTTCAGTCGGACCAAAATGGTCCACGAACACCCACGCGCCGATGCGCCGAAGTTTTGCGTGAGGGATTGTCCGTCGGACGTCCACCTCGGTTCGAGTCGTCAATTTCACGAGCCGCGGTTCAATTATCACTGTTCCAGTATCGCCCCCGAGGAATAGAATGGTGTCAGCCCCTCGCGTGGCGCCACCCAGGCCAACTCCCCCAGGTCGGAAACGAAGCAAGGGTAACCCGGCTCTGGCGGGTGCGTGAGGGGTCTTTTCGACTCGTTTACTCACAGCTCAGCGCTCGCGCCGCCCTGTGAAAGTCGGCGGGTGCGGGTAATCTCAAAGGGTGGCAGTCGCTCTCTATCGTCGGTACCGACCTGAATCATTCGATGAACTCATCGGGCAATCTCAAGTGACCGATCCGCTGCGCGCCGCTCTTCGTCAGAATCGCGTCAATCACGCCTACCTGTTCTCAGGGCCGCGTGGCTGCGGCAAGACGACGTCCGCCCGAATCCTCGCACGATGCCTCAATTGCGCCGAAGGACCGACCGATACACCTTGCGGAAAGTGTGACAGTTGTGTCGAGCTATCGCGAGACGGCTCGGGTTCACTTGACGTCGTCGAAATTGATGCAGCGAGCCACAATGGGGTCGATGACGCACGCGAACTTCGAGAACGGGCGGGGTTTGCTCCCGCCCGCGACCGGTACAAAATTTTCATCCTCGACGAAGCACATATGGTCACGCAGCAGGGCTTCAATGCTCTCCTCAAAATCGTCGAAGAGCCACCCGAGCACGTCAAGTTCATCTTTGCGACAACGGAACCCGACAAGGTCATCGGAACGATTCGGTCGCGCACCCACCACTATCCCTTCCGCCTCGTGCCTCCCGCGATCATGCTCGATTATGTGACGGAAGTCTGCGTCCAGGAAAAGGTCACAATCGAAGACGGAGTTTTGCCCCTGGTCATTCGTGCGGGCGGAGGCTCTGTCCGTGACACCCTCTCGCTGCTCGACCAGATCATCGCGGGTTCAGACGACAGCACTGTCACGCGCGAACGCACCAACAACTTGCTGGGTTACACACCGAGCGAACTGCTCGACGAAGCCCTCGACGCGATCGGCCGCGGTGATGCCGCTCACGCCTTTGCTGCTATTGACCGCGTCGTGCAGACCGGGAACGATCCTCGGCGCTTCGTGGAAGACGTCCTCGAACGATTGCGTGATCTCATCATCATCGACGCGACCGGCGACGGAGCGGCCGCAGTTTTGCGGGGAATCCCGGCGGATGAAATCACCCGCATGAACGGGCTCGCTGCTCTATACGGTGCTGCCGCACTGTCGCGCGCCGCCGACATTGTCAACGCGGCTCTGTCCGGAATGACGGGTACAACCCCTCCCCGAATTCACCTTGAGCTGATGGTTGCCCGACTCCTTCCCGAACTTCCCGACAGAAACACCCCTCAATCGGCGCCGGGGATAAATCCGGCCCCAGTGACTCCGTCCCCTCCCGCCGCTCCTGCGGCCGTTGTTGCCGAACCTGAAGTTGTGGCGCCGGTTACATCGGTTGTCGTGCCCGTTGCCGTCACGGCGCCGGTGGCGTCAA
>WLEN01000109.1 GCA_009704225.1 Actinomycetota bacterium
AGCGCGAACTCGAAGACGCGTTCCCGTATCACGAGACGCCCGACCAGTTGACGACGATCGACGAGGTCAAAGCCGACATGGAGAGCGAAATCCCGATGGATCGCCTGTTGGCCGGGGACGTCGGGTTCGGCAAGACCGAGGTCGCGGTTCGCGCCGCGTTCAAGGCGGTCATGGCGGGCAAGCAGGTCGCGATAATTGCACCGACCACGTTGTTGGTTCGCCAGCACATCGAGACGTTCCGCGAACGATTCGCCGGGTTCCCCGTGACGCTCGCACCGCTGTCGAGGTTTCAAACCGACGCCGAGGCGAAACACACGCTGGCGTCGCTCGCCGACGGCTCGCTCGACGTTGTTATCGGTACTCACCGCCTGTTGTCGAAGGGCATTACCTTCAAAGACCTCGGGCTCGTCGTCATCGACGAGGAACAGCGATTTGGCGTCGAGCACAAGGAGACGCTGAAGCAACTCAAGACGAACGTCGACGTCTTGTCGATGAGTGCGACCCCGATTCCGCGCACGCTCGAAATGGCGATTGCGGGAATTCGCGAGATGTCGACCCTAGCGACCCCACCCGAGGAACGCCACCCCGTCCTCACCTATGTTGGCCAGTATTCGGACGAACAGGTCGCCGCCGCCATCAAGCGCGAATTGTTGCGCGAAGGCCAAGTGTTCTACGTGCACAATCGCGTGTCAACGATTCCGGGGGTCGCAGCGAAACTGGCGGAACTCGTCCCCGATGCGCGCATCGCGGTCGCCCACGGAAAGATGCGGGAAGCGGCCCTGGAGAAAGTCATGGTCGACTTCTGGGAACGCCGTTTCGATGTTCTTGTGTCGACAACGATTGTGGAGACCGGACTCGACATCCCCAACGCGAACACGCTCATCATCGACCGCGCCGACAAATACGGGTTGAGCCAATTGCACCAGTTGCGCGGACGCGTTGGTCGCTCGCGCGAGCGGGCATATGCGTATTTCCTCTATGACCGCGATCACGAACTGAGCGAAACCGCCTACGAGCGCCTGAAGACCATCGCCCAGAATTCGGATCTGGGCGGGGGAATGGCGATCGCGCTGAAAGACCTCGAACTGCGCGGAGCCGGCAATCTGCTCGGCGGTGAACAGGCCGGGCACATCGCCGGTGTTGGTTTCGACCTGTATTTGCGGATGATTTCCGAGGCCATCGGCGAATTCAAGGGCGAGGCCGCCCCCGAGTCGAACGACCTGCGACTCGAGATTCCCGTCGATGCGCGGATTCCCGAGGATTACATCGAGAGCGAACGCCTGCGACTCGAGGCATACCAAAAACTTTCTGCCGCGTCGTTCCCGACGGCCGCTGCGGACGCAATCGACACCGAACTTGACGAGATGCGTGACCGTTATGGCGAGCCACCGGCGCAGGTGCTGACGTTAGCGAACGTGTCCAGGCTGCGACGTCAAATCGCCGAACTCGGCATCACCGAACTCATCCCCGCCGGACCGAACCTGAGAATCGTCGGACCGGAACTGCTCGATTCGCGGCAAGCGAGGCTCGTTCGACTGTATTCGGGCGCCCGTTACGTTCAGGCGATGTCGGCGGCGCTCATCCCGATGTCGACGCGCGAAGGCGACGACCTCATCGAATGGGTGCGCGACCTTGTCAACGCCCTCTATGGTGAAACCACATGAGCGAACCCACCCACCCCGAACTTGATGCCCTCATCGCCGTGATGGCGAGGCTGCGCGGCGAGGACGGGTGCGCGTGGGATCGCGAACAGACACACGAGTCGCTGCTCAAATACTTGATTGAAGAAAGCCACGAGTTCATCGATGCCGTCGAATCGGGCGATCGAACGCACATGATCGAAGAACTCGGGGACGTGTTGTACCAAGTGTTGTTTCACGCGGACCTGGGGGCTGCCCACCCCGACCACCCGTTCACCATCGAGGATGTGGCTCGTGTTGCCCGCGACAAGATGGTCGGCCGACACCCGCACGTGTTTGGCGACGTCACCGCCGACACCGCCGACGAGGTCGTCGCGAACTGGGAGAAGTGGAAGGCCGCCGAGAAGCCCGAACGGACGTCCGCGTTCGAGGGGCTCCCGAAGGGACTCCCCGCGCTCGCTCTCGCCGACAAGGTCATCGGCAAACTCGCGGAGTCACCGACCCCATCTGAACTCGTGACCGAGGCGACGACGGAGGACGACCTAGGAGACCTGCTCGTGGCGATCGTGTCGGCTGCCCGCGCCCACGGACTGGACGCCGAGGGCGCGCTGCGAACCGCGGTTCGTCGGGTTATCTCCGACGCCGAAGCCTAGGAACGGCGGGTTCGAACCCGAATCACCCCGAGAATCACGGTCGCGACGACAAGAAACGCCCCCTGGCCGATTGCTCCGGCAAGGAATCCCGAGTGCGATTCGGCGATGATGTCGCGCGGGTCGGCTTGACCGTTGTTGGGGTACGCGGTTCCAAATTCGGCTAGGTTCGCGCACTCGTCGTTGACGAGATCGGTCTTCACCGGAATCTGCAACGTGCGAACTGCAACATCGACGCTCGAAAACAGGTCGAGCGGCACAGCGATTGCGGGTAGCGGTGGCGGGGCTTCGAAGCCGGGTTCCGAGTAACCGGGCATCACGTAGTCGCCGACGGCTGGTTCTATCGAGGAACTGACGAACACCACCGGGTTCATCGACATCGCAGCCCACACCGACGAATAGTCCGTGATGTAGCTGTAGGACCAGTTGGGTGACTGGCAGGTGGGGTTGAGTGGGTAACCCGTTGCTGGGTCAATCGGTTGGTCTTGGCCCGTGTATTCGATGTAACTGTTCGCGGTGGTTTGCTTGACGGGTGCAGCGAATGACGCGGCAGCCACCACGACGAGTGGACCGAGGGTCACGCCCGCGATCAGTCCGAAGGCGGTGACCGTTGCCGCACTGCCGGACTTCAGTGCCCAGTGCGCGAGTGCGACGAGAAGCGCGATGACCCAGACCTCGAGTTTGGTCACACCGAGCGTGGGCAGCCAGACGTCGACACCGACGCCGGTTGACAGAACAGCCCAGAGCATTGCGGGAACTGCTGCGACGATGAACGACAAACCGACCGCGACGGTCAATAAATAGGTGTGCAGGAAAGAAAGTTGCCCCAGCTGTTCGCGAATCGAGATGACGACCGTTGGAATTCCGAGAAGTGCTGCAACCAGAAGGAGGAAGACGACGAACGAGAAGGCCATTCGCCCAGCGTCCGTTCCCGGTGCCGACGCTGCGTCGCTGGTGACGGTGAGGGCGACGATGATGAGCGATGTTGCCGCCATGACAGCGAGGAGCGTGAACCACATCCCCGTCCGAATGGATGTTGTGATCGAGGCGAACAGTCGTGAGAAGAAACCAGCATTGCTCATGGTTACAGTGTGGCACTGAAACCGCGCGGTGACCCGCGTTCAGGAGTGCGCGGTCGAACTGTGAAACAATGGGCGAATGGCGACGGTGAACCCACCCCGAGGGATGCGCGACTTCATTCCCGCCGAAAAGTCGGCTCGAGACCGCGTTCTCGCCATCATTCGCGAGTCGTATCGAGCGAACGGGTTCGACGAAATCGAGACCCCTGTCGTCGAGGAGTCGTCGAGACTTTCCGCCGGACTTGGCGGCGACAACGAAACGTTGGCGTTCGGAATCCTCAAGCGTGGACTGTCCACCGACGACATCGCGGCCGCGACCTCCACGGACGACCTCGTCGACATGGGTTTGCGCTACGACCTCACTGTCCCGCTCACG
>WLEN01000011.1 GCA_009704225.1 Actinomycetota bacterium
CGACGAAGAACGACAGTCCGATGAGGAACCACGGGGTCCCCATGGCGCGGGCGACCGACTCGGTAAATCGACCGAATCTATCGCTCGATCGACGAGTCAATGCGGGGCGAAGACCCTTTGGTTCGTTGAGTTGTTCGTCGACCGTGACGGAACGTCGACGGATGCGAGGGGTGGTCGCCTTGGGGGTCTGCTTGTCCATGGATCACGCTCCGTTCGTCCGTTCGTTCTCGTAATAGGGGTTACGCCAATCCTCGGGCAACATGTGGTCTAAAACGTCATCGACCGTGACCACACCGACCAGTCGTTGTTGGTCGTCAACCACCGGGAGGGACACCAGATTGTAGCTGGCGAAGGTCCGAGCGATTTCACCCAACGGCGCAACGTCGAGGAGCGGTTCCGCACCCGAATCCATAATAGTTCCGAGCTGGGTCTGCGGAGGATGCCTTAACATCCTCTGGAAGTGAACGATACCGAGAAACCGGCCGGTCGGTGACTCAAAAGGAGGAAGAGTCACGCAAATCGACGCAGCCATGGCGGGTGTGATCTCATTTCGACGAATCATCGCGAGTCCCTCCGCAACCGTCGTTTCGGCAGACGCGATGAGAGGTTCCGTTGACATAAGACCGCCGGCGGTGTCGGGCGCGTATGACAAGAGGAATCGAACGTCGTCCGCCTCATCGGGATCCATGAGGTCAAGAATCTGCTCGGAGCGATCCGACGGGAACTGGGCGAGAAGGTCTGCCGCGTCATCCGGTTCCATGTTGTCCAGGACGTCGGCAACTCGCTCATCATCCATTCCCGCGAGGATTTCGATCTGCTCGGTCTCGGGCATTTCTTCGAGGGCATCGGCGAGTCGCTCGTCCGAGAGTTCCTCCGCGACTTCGATACGCCGTTCATCGGGAAGATCCAAAATCGACGCGGCAAGGTCTACGGGGTGAAGTTCCGAATAGGCGGCGATGAGGTGCTCTGCACTTTGCGATTCGCCGGTGGCTCCTGATGGCGTGACGTCCTCCCAGCGAGCGAACACCGTTTGTCCTTTACCAAACAATGACGAGGCTTTCGCGCGGCGCAAATACAATTGCGAAACGTCCCACTGGCCGTTGGCGTCACTCTCAATGGCGACGTCTTCGATGACGCTTGACCCGGAACCATCACGGAACTCCATCGATCGTCCGATGAGCTCCGAAAAAACGCGCACCTCGCCGCCTCGTTGCTCGAATCTGCGCATGTTGATAATGCCCGTTGTCAAAATCTGGCTGGGGCGGATACTGACCACCCGATTGATCGACAAAAACACGCGCCGACGACCCGGAATTTCCACGGTGAGCCCAACGACAACAGGAGCGCCCTTAGTTCGGTAGGACACCACAACATCGCGCACGCGACCGACCCGATCGCCGAGTGGGTCAAAGACCGCACATCCCGCGAGTCGGGCGACATAGACGCGTGTCGAACTCACGTCTCCAGCGTACTCGCGGGGTGAGAGAATGGGGACGTGTCTAATCCGTCTGTGTTCTCTCGTCGTGGTCCCTCTCCCGAGATTCCGCGTGGTGACGTTTTGTCGACTGTAGATACCTACGTTGAGGCGCAATCGATCGTGAACCGACTTGCCCACGCCGGATATAACGTCTCGAACATCGCCATTGTCGGCCGCGACCTGGTTACCGTCGAACGGGTGACGGGTCGATTGACCTACGCCCGCGTCGCCTTGCGTGGCGCATTGAACGGTGCCTGGTTCGGTTTGTTTTTTAGTCTGGTTCTCAGCCTTCTAAGTGAACCGTCGACAACATTCGTGATGCCCGCCGTCATCGCTATCGGGGCGGGAATGGGAGTGCTGATTACCCTGGCGATGTACGCAATCCGCCGACGTCGGCACGACTTTTCATCCGTCCAGCAGGTTCTTGCCTCGCGTTACGAAGTGACCGTACCATCGGGAACTGCCGGGGCCGCTCAACGCGCGCTTGCCGAAGCGCCGCGCGACAAACCTTAGGTCGATTCGCCGTCGTAGGGAGTTGCCGACGTAGTGGGCTCGGTTTGCGCCTTCGGCGTGCGTGGTGGCCTGACTCGAACGGGCTCTTCCTTAAGCGCATCGCGAATGATTCGTCGCGGGTCATACTGGCGCGGATCAAGTTTCTTCAGCTCGGCTAGATCGACATCATCGCCGAATTCGTCCTTGAATCGTGATTCCGCACCCCGCGCCATGTCACGAAGGCGAGTGACAAGACGTGCGAGTTGCGCGGCAAATCCCGGAAGGCGATCCGGGCCAACAACGAGAAGAGCAACAAGTCCGATGAGGAATAGTTTCTCGATAGTGAGACCGAACGACATGTTTCTAGAATAACGTCGAAAGACCATAGAGTTTAGGCAGCGGATAGGAGGGCACATGCTCGATGCAACACTGGTCACTGCGTGGACTGAAAACTATGTCACTGAGCCCGCTACCATTCGTAAAGCACGTCAAGCATCACGTGAACACGGTGTCGAACCAATCACACCGGCAATGGGCTCTTTTCTCGCCTCCCTCGTGTCTTACTCAAACGCCCAATCAATTGTCGAAATTGGAACAGGACTCGGTGTCGCCAGCCAGTGGTTGCTGCTTTCGAGTCTTGAAACACACCTAACGACAATCGAAAAAGACGTTGATCACCAGCAATCCGCAAAAGACCTTTTCGCGAGCGCCGGAATCGCACCAAGTCGAGTTCGACTAATCAGCGGCGACGCTGCCGACATTCTTCCTCGAATGAATGAAGGCACTTACGACCTCATTGTTGTCAACGCCACGGGTAAGGGAACGCTCGACTTGACCCGCCACGCGCTACACCTTGCGCGGGTCGGCGGTATCGTAGCCGTCACCCACGCTCTCGGTGGCGGACTTGTTGCCCAGCCGACAAAGCGTGATGGCGCAACGACGGAACTTCGCACATTACTCGGTGATTACGCGGTCGACGAAAACGTCCGAGCGACGATGGTGCCCGTAGGCGACGGAATTCTGACTCTCATCAAACAATAGAAAGCAGTACAAATGAAGAACCCTGGGACGTTCCCGCACCCGATCGGATTAATGTTGTTTAACCGATTTGAGTATTCACAACAAGTTTTGATGTCACTCAGCGCGCAGACTTTGCCGGTCGACCAAACCAAGTTGTATATCTCGATTGATGGCTATTCGGGCTCTAAGGCCGAGGTTCAGGGCAAACCCGATAACACCCGCGCCATCGAGGAATTAGCGCGTGCAACGTTTCCGAACGCCACGATTCGACGCGTGGACGTTAACACTTTTCCCGAAAGCCTGCGTTATCTCGAAGACAGTCTGCTGGCATCACATCCCAACGCAACCTGGTTTGGATGTTTCGAGGAAGATTATGTTCTTGGCCCCGACTATTTGGCCATCACCGCTCAATTGTGTTCCGCCGCAGAACCCATCGACGACATTGCGATTGTTGCGGCTACGGGGGAAACACTCGATCCCGACAAACGCGACCTCGAGGGGATTTTCCCCATCGGACATTTGTGGGCCTATTTCGTGCGCGTAGCGCATGTTCGCGAACGTCGCGAAGATTTGGAAATTTTCCAACAGCAAATGAACGGTAGGCCCTACTGGGATCGTGATAAGAGCGCCCTTGCCCTTGTCATGGCGTCGCGAGGAGTATTTCCCGTCGGTGTCGGCAACGACCACCACCGGCTCAATCTCGCGTTTAAGTTCAATCGAATCGGCGTCACAACGGGACTTTCTTACGGAGAATACATCGGCGCCGAAGGCGAACATATGACCGAAAAATCTTTTGCCCGCTTTAACTTCAGTCCACCCACATCAATACCGTTTAACATCAGCACCGTGGACTTCTCCGCTATGGTTTCCGATCTTAGAGATCAGTTTCGCGCAGATTTCGCCAAGCGCCTCGCCGAACGTTATGTCATTCCGAAGATTCGCGCATTTTCAGCGCAAAGAGGCTTCCAGAAACTGTCACGTTGGCGCAGATCGGCTGAGCTATTCGGCCAGGCGATTCGCGCGCTGTTTTAGACCGTAGCGCTGGTTAGGAGTTGGTCATCACCGCCCGACCAAAATTATTTGGTTACACCGTTGAGGGCGTCGCGCAACGCGACTGCTTCCTCATCCTTTAGCGAGAAGACAAGGCGCCCTCCGCCTTCAGCGGGGACCTTGACAATGATGAGGTCGCGCTTCTCTCGAATCGCTTCCATGGGGCCATCCCCCGTGCGTGGCTTCATGGCGGCCATGGTGGTGCTCCTTCAGATAAGACGTTTACTCCATTTTAGTGCCCATTTCCGCGTCAAAAAATCACGGGGGTGTCCAATCGGAGCCTTCGACGGACCAGAACCATTTCACCCAGAAAAATTGACCGACAATTCCGACAGTCACCGCGATAAGCGAGAGGGTGCGATTTCGCGCAATAACTCCGGCAAGCGGGAAGATTGGGATGAACAAGCGGAAAATGCTGGATTGAGGGAACAAGACCATAACGAGGTAGACGACATAGGACGTGGTCCACGCGAGAGCCACCACCCCAAGTCGACGCGTTGCTGGCAGTGTGGCGACAATCAGCGCACCCAAACCAAGTGCGCCGATGACCCACGGCGCTCCATCGTGGAACCACCACACGGCGGAATCCCACCAGCCCGTTCCCCAGCCGCGCTCGTTGTTGCCGATGTAAGGCCGACGCCACGCCAATTCTGTGTCAAGGTACGCGGTCTGCCGACCGGTCACCAACCAGGCGATGGCGGGCCATGCGATTGCCGACAGACCAGCGAGTCCGACGAGACCGACGAGCGCACCGCGATTTAGTTGCTCACGCCATGCCAGCACCGCGACAATGACCACCGTCAGCGCGAGCGGGACTCCAACGGGTCTCGTGAGCGCCGCGAGCGGGATGAACAACGCGGCCAACAACCAGCGACGTTCGGCCAGTCCGACCATGACAACGGCAAGAAACAACATGCCGAGCGATTCCGCGTATCCAACCTGGTAAATCGGGGCGACGGGTGCAAAGGCAATCACCGCGAGCGCAGCCAGCGACGCCGAATCACCGATGATGCGACGGAAGAACCGGTCGGCAACAACAATAAACAAGGCGAACGAAAGTGTCGATAAGACGACGGAAACTATTGCGAATGGCGTACCAGTCATGGCCATCAACATTCTTACGAGGAGGGGGTAAACGGGCATGAACGCCCACGCATTCTCGCCTACCCGACCGCCATCGCCGATGGGCAACTCTGCTGGATACCCCGTTTCGGCAATGATCCGATACCAGTGGGAATCCCAGATTCTCGAGAACTCGAACAGGTCGGGCTTCTCAGCGGTCCACGGATTTTCCGCTTGGCCGTTCGCGAACCACAACATCATTCCGGTCGAAACTAGTCTCGACGCAATGATGATGCCTACCAGAGCAAGCCATCGCGACGCTCTCACGAGGGCGATGGGTCTCGCCACTTCTAGCGCGTGGGGAACGGGCGTGCCGCCGGGCCGGTGTAAACCTGCTGCGGACGACCGATTTTGGTCGCTTCATCCCGACGGGCCTCGCGCCAGTGTGCGATCCAGCCGGGAAGGCGCCCGATGGCGAACAGAACGGTGAACATCCTTGTCGGAAAACCCATCGCCTTGTAAATAACTCCGGTATAGAAATCGACGTTGGGGTATAGCTGTCGTTCTTGGAAGTACGGGTCCGCCAGCGCGATTTGCTCGAGCTCCTTGGCGATATCGAGAAGCGGGTCGGTCACGCCGAGTTGGTCGAGGATCTCGTCCGCGCTCTCTTTAACGAGGCGGGCACGTGGGTCGTAATTCTTGTAAACGCGGTGCCCAAATCCCATGAGCTTGATGTGCTCGTCTTTGTTTTTGACTCGTTCCACAAACTTGGCAACACCTTCGCCCGAATCTTGAATCTTGCCGAGCATCGACAAGACGGCTTCATTCGCGCCGCCGTGCAACGGGCCGCTGAGTGCGCTGATTCCGGCCGAAATGGAGGAGAAGATTGTGGCGTCGGTCGAGCCGACCAGACGGACAGTCGACGTCGATGCGTTCTGCTCGTGGTCCGCGTGCAGGATTAGCAAACGATCGAGCGCTTTCGCGAGAAGGGGGTTGACTTCATAGGGTTCGGCCATCAGCCCGAAGTTCAGACGCAAGAAGTTGTCAACGAATGACTGCGAGTTGTCGGGGTACAAAAACGCTTGCCCAATTGACTTCTTGTGGGCGTATGCCGCGATAACCGGAAGTTTTCCAAGAAGACGGATGGTGGACAATTCAATTTGCTCTGCGTCATGCACATTGAGTGAATCGCCGTAATAGGTCCCGAGTGCACCAACCGCACTGGACAGAACACTCATCGGATGGGCGTTGTGGGGAAGAGCATCAAAGAACCGTTTCAGGTCTTCGTGCAAGAGCGTGTGGTGGCGGATCTGGTCATCAAAAGACGCGAGCTCAGCCGGCGTCGGTAGCTCGCCATAAATAAGTAAGTAGGCAACTTCTATGAACGTCGAGTTCTTGGCGACATCTTCGATGTCATAGCCGCGATAGCGCAGGATTCCCTTGTCGCCGTCGATAAACGTGATGTCACTCTCGGTTGGAGCGGTGTTGACGAATCCTCGGTCGAATGTATTCAAACCAGTTTGCTTGTGAAGCGATGCAATGTCGATCGCGTTCGGGCCATCGACGGACGTGACAATCGGGAACTCCGCCGAGCCACCCGGGTATTCCAAGCGTGCGGTTGGTTTTTTCTCGTCGGTCACGGGCTCTCCTCGAGGATGTTCATGCTTATGCCCAGCCTAGAACACACAGGGGACCGCATTGACCTACGGCGTTCTCCAACTGCATTAGCCCTGCGGGGGTAACGCGACGATGATCTCGTGGTCACCGGGAATCGGGCCACTCTTAGATGCTCCACCCGGACTTCCTATTTCGGTGAAAAAATCGACATTGGCACGATAGTAGTCGCTCCATTTTTCAGGCAGGTCGTCTTCGTAGTAAATCGCTTCGACGGGGCAAACGGGCTCGCAGGCACCACAGTCAACACACTCGTCGGGGTGGATGTAGAGCATGCGGTCGCCCTCGTAAATACAGTCGACGGGACATTCGTCGATACATGCTCGATCCTTGAGATCGACACACGGTAGTGCAATTACATATGTCATGCGGTACCTCCCTCCACTCCGCTCAATTCTATCGAGCGCTGTTGCTCGGAATGTGCGGCCATGCACTGGCGAGTCCACACAATAGCGAAGCGCCAATCACCCAAGCGTTACCCGCATCATTACCGGCAATGAGGACACTTCCACCGGTCGAGCGTTGCGCCAAAACAAGAACGGTCACGAGCATTCCGAGGGAACCCGCGATCGTGATGATTCGGTCGTCCGAGAGAAGTCGCAGTGACACCAGGAATGCGCCGACCACCAGGAGTCCAGCACCCAGAACCCACGGGAACGATTCACCATGAACCACAGTGACAATAACGGCGATGATGGCTCCGCCCAGAAAGGACTGGATGACGCTGGCAATGCGATTAGCCATCGAGGCGATACATCCAGCCGTGGGTGTCCTCTCGGCGCCCGTACTGGATGTCGGCCAGTTCCGCGCGAAGCGACAGCGTCAGTTCACCGGCGGCCGCTTCGGCGGAGCCAATCGTGAAATTGTTCGCCTTAATTTGGCCGATCGGAGTGATCATTGCAGCGGTGCCGCATGCGAACGCCTCGATGATTTCTCCGCTCTCGGACCCTTCGCGCCACTCGTCAATAGTGATGGGCCGACGCGTCACAGTATGACCGCGTTCTTCAGCAAGCGTCAGCGCCGAGTCTCGCGTGATGCCGGGAAGAATTGAATCTGACAACGGTGTAACGAGTGAGCCGTCCTTGTAGACGAGTACGACGTTCATGCCACCGAGTTCCTCGATGTAGGAATTCGTCGTCGAATCGAGGAAGAGGACCTGCTGGCATCCGTTCGCGTAGGCCTCATTCTGGGCAATGAGCGACGCGGCATAGTTTCCGCCCGTTTTTGCGGAGCCCGTTCCTCCTTTGCCCGCGCGCGAATAGTTCTCGGACAGCCAAATGTCAACCGGCGCTACTCCACCTTTAAAGTACGGTCCCGCGGGACCTGCGATGACATAGAACGCGATCTTCTTTGCCGGCCGAACTCCGAGGAACGCTTCCTTGCCGAACATGAATGGGTGCAAGTAGAGGCTGGTGTCGGGTGCTGACGGAACCCAATCACCATCTACCGAGATGAGCGCCTTGAGGCTCTCCAGAAAATACTCGACGGGAAGCTCGGGTAAGGCCATGCGCGCTGCACTCGCCTGGAATCGGCGAGCATTAGCGTCGGGCCGAAACGTCCAGATACTTCCGTCCGCGTGGCGGTAAGCCTTGAGTCCTTCAAAGATTTCCTGGCCATAGTGCAACACCGCGGCAGCCGGGTCGAGTTCAATCGGACCGTAGGGTTGAATGCGCGGTCGGTGCCACCCGCCCTTTTCACTCCAACAAATATCGACCATGTGGTCGGTCATGAAGTCGCAAAAACCGGGGTTCGCGAGAATCACGTCTCGCTCGGCCGCACCCTTGGCCTGAAGGTTGAGATGGCGGTGAAATTCCAACGACGTCATGAAACCCACACTACCAATTCAGTCCGCGACCCTCTACGCCGAGAGACGACGAGCGATAGCGTCACCGATGGCGGTAGTTGTGCGGGGGGTCTCGCCTCGGACGGCGAGATCCGCGAGGACGGCGTCGTGGATCACGGCGGCTTGTACGGGAAAACCATTGTGTTCGAGAAGGAGCGCGGCGGACAAGATTGCCGCGGTCGGATCGGCTTTCTGCTGCCCAGCTATATCCGGTGCCGATCCATGGACTGGTTCAAACATGCTGGGAAAAGTTTTGTCAGGATTGAGGTTTCCGCTCGCGGCGAGACCGATTCCTCCACCGATAGCACCGGCGAGGTCGGTGAGGATGTCGCCGAAAAGGTTATCGGTGACAATGACGTCGAACCGGGACGGGTTGGTGACGAGGAAAATCGTCGCGGCGTCGACGTGCAGATAGTCCACTGCCACGGTCGGAAAATCCGCGGCAACGGCATCGAACGTGCGTTGCCAGAGCGAACCGGCAAACGTCAACACGTTGGTCTTATGGACGAGCGTGAGGCGTTTGTCGCGCTGCGCCGCCGTGGCGAACGCAAATCGAACGACGCGTTCGACACCGTGTGCGGTGTTGACCGAGGATTCGGTTGCGATTTCGAACGGGGTTCCACGGCGGAGCACGCCACCGTTGCCGACGTAGGGACCCTCGGTGCCCTCGCGGACAATCACAAAATCAACCTCGCCGGGATTCGTCAACGGGCTCGTGACTCCGGGAAACAAGGTGGTGGGTCGGTAGTTGACATAGTGGTCGAAGGCGAAGCGCAATTTCAGTAAAAGTCCCCGCTCGATGATTCCGCCCGCTAATCGAGCATCGGTAGGGTCGCCACCAACAGCACCAAACAGTATCGCCTCGTGTTTTGCAAGCGCATCGAGGGTTGAGTCGGTCAAGATTTCACCGGTCGATAAGAAGTGCTCTGCGCCCATCGTGTATTCGGTCGCGCGTACTTCGGCAGTGGCTCCGATGGCGGCTCGCAGCACCTTGAGCGCTTCGGCCGTAACCTCTGGTCCGATTCCGTCGCCGGGAATTACGGCTATATCGAGCACGCGTGACATGGTGTGTCCTTACAGTTCTAGTACGTCGATGGCTTTCATGACCGAGGCATCGATCTCTGTGGCAACTTTAGCGAGTACCGCGTCGTCAACACGCGAATCAACGGTGAGGATGCTCAACGCGTTTCCACCGCGCTGTTGGCGGGAGATTTGCATGCCAGCGATGTTCACATTTGCGGCCCCAAACTCGCGACCATAGACCGCGACGATTCCCGGGCGGTCCGTGTAGACCATGACAATGAGGTGCTGTGCCATGGGGACCTCAACATCGAATTCGTTGATGCTGACAATCTTTTGTGCTTGGCGTTGTCCCGTCAACGTGCCCGCGACCGAGATCTGAGACCCATCGACGAGCGTTCCGCGAATCGTGAGAAGGTTGCGGTATTCATCGCTCGCGGTTTCGGTCACGAGACGAACGGCCACACCGCGTTGCTCGGCAAGAAGCGGCGCATTGACGTAACTCACGTGTTCTGACGAGATCGCGCTGAAAATTCCCTTGAGGGCCGCAAGTTTCAGCGCGGACACATCGTATTGTGCGATTTCTCCACGAACTTCGACATCGATCGCGGCGATGGCGTGGCTCGCGAGTCCGGCAAAGACCTGTCCCAGTTTTTCCATGAGCGGAAGCCCGGGCCTAACGGTTTCGTCAATCGCTCCGCCCGCGACGTTGACCGCGTCGGGAACCAGTTCGCCGTCCAAGGCGAGACGAACCGATTTTGCGACAGACACACCCGCCTTTTCTTGGGCTTCGTCCGTCGAGGCACCGAGATGAGGCGTCAATTGGATGTTGTCGAGAGTCAGAAGTGGGGAATCAGTCGGAGGTTCGCTGACGAAGACATCAAGTCCTGCCGCAGCGATTTGTTTCGACGACAACGCGGCGAACAAGGCTGCTTCGTCGATGATTCCACCCCGACTGGCGTTGACAATTCGCAGCGTCGGCTTTGCCTTCGCGAACTGCGCCGCACCAATCAGCCCGGTCGTTTCGGCGGTTTTGGGAATGTGAATGGTTATGAAGTCTGCGCGCTCCATCAAAGCGTCGAGTTCCACCATCTGGACACCGAGCTGTTGTGCCCGAGCGGGAGGCACGAAAGGGTCAAACGCAATCAAATTCACCCCGAACCCCGAAAGGCGTTCAGCCACCAGCGCGCCAATTCGTCCAAGCCCAACGATTCCGACGGTCTTATCGAAAAACTCGACACCGGTGAATTGCGACCGGTTCCACTGTCCGGCCTTAGTGGACGCGTTGGCATCTGGAATAAAACGAGCGAGCGACAATAAGTGTCCAATCGCGAGTTCTGCCGCCGAGATAACGTTCGAGGTCGGTGCGTTGACCACCATGATCCCTGCTGCGGTCGCCGCCTTGATGTCGACGTTGTCCAATCCGACGCCCGCTCGGGCAACGACGACGAGGTCGCTACCCGCAGCGATGACGTCCGCATCAACCACGGTCGC
>WLEN01000110.1 GCA_009704225.1 Actinomycetota bacterium
GTCACACTAGCCCTAGCCCGCCTGCCCCCGCTAGCGACCGCTGGATATACTTGCCTAATGTCCTCTCAGCGCATCGTTGTCGCCGGAATCGGCTACGTCGGTCTTTCGCTCGCTGTGTTGTTGTCACAGAACAACGAGGTCATTGCGATTGACCTGGACGAGTCAAAAGTCGACAAGGTCAACAATCGAGTGTCGCCGATTGACGACGTCGAGATTTCGGGATTCTTTGCGGATAAGGAATTGAATCTCACGGCAACCACCGATTCGATTCCCGCGATCACGGCAGCCGAAATCGTCATCGTCGCGACGCCAACGAATTATGACCAGACGGCAGACACATTCGATACGTCGAGCGTGGAGTCGGTGATTGGGCTCGTCGTCGAGCACAACCCGGCGGCGCTCATCGTTGTGAAGTCGACGGTGCCCGTCGGGTTTACCGAGCGCGTTCGAGCGATGTTCAATTCGGACAACATCGTGTTTTCTCCCGAGTTCCTTCGTGAAGGGAGCGCGCTCTACGACAATTTGCACCCGTCGCGCATTGTCGTCGGGGAGGACACCCCTAGGGGTCAGGCCTTCGCCGATTTGCTCGTTGAAGCGGCCGTCGATGACAATCCGCCCGTTCTGCTCACTGAGTCGACTGAGGCGGAGGCAATCAAATTGTTCGCCAACACCTATCTCGCGCTCCGGGTCGCATTTTTTAATGAACTCGACACGTTTGCAGCCGTTCGCGGTCTTGACGCTCGCGCGGTGATTGGTGGCGTCAGCCTCGACCCGCGAATCGGTGAAGGGTACAACAACCCATCATTCGGTTACGGCGGTTATTGCTTGCCGAAGGACACCAAACAGCTACTCGCCAATTACCGTGACGTCCCGCAGAGCACCATTCGCGCCGTCGTCGAGGCGAACGAGCAACGTAAAGACTTCATCGCCTCGGACATTCTGACTCGCAAACCCACGACCGTGGGCGTTTATCGTCTCATCATGAAGGCAGGTAGTGACAACTTCCGTGAGTCGAGCATCATCGGGATCATCGAGCGCCTTCGCTCGAACGGCACCGATGTGATTGTGTTCGAACCAAACCTTGACGATGAGACTTTTGCGGATGTCGAACTCGTCAACGACTTCGACGACTTTGTGGCGCGTTCCGACGTCATTGTCGCCAACCGCGCGACTCCGGAATTGTCGGGTGTGGGCAGCAAGCTCTACACTCGTGACCTTTTCGGCAACAACTAGCTCTGACGCTTCCGGATGATCCATTCCCTCAGAAGTTCGAGGGGAAACGGCAGCGAGGTAACAATGATGACCACCAATATCGCGGTGTCGATGTGGTTCGCGACGAACGGAACCTCGCCCAGAAGATAACCAATCCCAACGAGTCCGGTTACCCAGATGAATGCACCCACAAGGTTGTATATGAGGAATGTGCGTCGGTCCATCTTTGAGATCCCGGCGAGCATGGGAACGAGTGCGCGGACAATGGGAACAAATCGGGCGAGGAGGATTGCGCGCGGACCGAATTTGTCGAAGTACCCGTGGGCTTTGGCAACAAACGTCGGGTTGAAGATCCACGTGTGTCGCCGCTCGAACAGCACGGGACCAACCGCACGTCCCGTCAGGTAACCCACTTGACTCCCGGCGAACGCACTGGCGATAACCAACGGAATTGCCAACCAAATCGGGAAATCGGTAGTAGCCGCCAGGGTGATGCCGAGTACGAAAAGTAGGCTGTCGCCGGGCAGGAACGACGTCAGAATGAATGCCGTCTCAATAAAGATAATGAACGCGACGGCGTAGGGCGCAAACTGGCCGAACTGGGCGATGATCGCGTTCGCGTCAAGCCAGGGCAGGTCGCTTGACTCGAGCGCGAGCGACGTCATAGTGGTGAGTGAGTTCATCATTCACCGCCTCCCACGACTTTCCGAGTACACGACGTCGTCCCGCTTCGCCCATTCGAGAGCGGAGTCCTGCGTCGTCGACCAAGTGTTGCACGGCGATGCGGGGGCTGTCTGTTGAGTTGACGTCGAACAGAATCCCGTCCACCCCGGAATCAATGAGGTGGATTGGCCCACCCGATCGGGGTGCAACCACCGGCACACCGGCGGCCTGGGCCTCTTGAATTGTTTGGCCAAATGTTTCTTCGGTGCCGAAATGCACAAAAACGTCCATCGACGCGTAGGCAATGTGAAGTTCATGACCGCTGAGACTGCCCAGAAATGTTGCCGAGCCGGAGGGGAACATCGCCTCGAGTCGCGCTCGGTCGGGGCCGTCGCCAATCAGAACAATGTGGGTGTTGGGGACTCCGACGAGTTCGCGGAAACGGTCAACTTGTTTTTCCGCCGCGAGTCGCCCGACGTACCCGATGATGTGCTCACCGTTCGGCGCATTCCTCCTTCGAAAGGCCATTGTGTCGTCGGCAAAACGGTTGTTGGGGTGGAACCCGTCGAGGTCAACACCCCGTCCCCACACCGAGAGATTCGTGACGCCTAGGTCGGTCAGTGCATCCCGCGCAATCGGTGTTGGTGCGAGTGTCACGGTGGCTGCGTTGTGGGTATTCACAACGAAGCGATCGATCATTGGTTTGGCAACGGACATCCCGTATCGGTGAAGATAGCCGGCGATATCGGTCTGGTACACGGCAACCGACGCAATCGAGTTGCGCTGAGCGTAGGCAATGGCTTGAGCACCGAGCGCGAAGGGGCTCGCGACGTGAAGAATATCTGGGCCAATCCTGTCGAGAAGATTAGTCAACGCGAGGCTCGGAATTCCGACCGCAAATTTGACGAGGGGGATGCTGGGAACGACGTGAACCGGAATGCCCTCAAACTCCGGACCGGGTCGAGTCGGTGCGACAATCGACACGTCGTGACCGAGATCACGCTGGTGTCTCGCCACCCGAATCACGGAATTCGTTACGCCGTTGAGTTGAGGCAGGAACGACTCGGTCACGATGACTATCTTCACTCCCTCAGAGTCCGTCAACTGGGTGTCGAATTGGCACATTCTCGGTAAATGTCAGGTGAACGCACGAGGTACGGTAGAACCATGATTATGGCGGCCTCGCAGGACTTGCTGCCCTGGTTTAACGACACCATCGTGACCGCGGGAGTCGTCGCCTTTTACCTGTTGGTGTGGGGTTTGGTTTTCGCCGGGACCGGGCTATTCATCGGAGCATTCATCCCGTTCATCACCGGTGACACTCTCTTGTTTGCGTCGGGGTTGCTCGCCGCCACAATCGTGGGCGTCGACGTTTTTGTTTTGGCAATAGGTACGGGAATTGCTGCATTCATGGGGGATCAACTGGGATTTGTCATGGGTCGAAATTTGGGCAGACCGTATCTTGACGCACGGACCAGCCCGCGCATGGCCAAAATTGTCGCGGGCGTCGAAGTGATGTACACCCGTTACGGGTGGTGGTCGGTCGTCGTCGCACGATTCGTGCCCTACGGCCGCGTTTTTATCCCGTGGATTGCTGGAATCGGACGGATGGACTATTACCGTTTCCTCACCTCGAACGCCACCGGCGCAGTCCTGTGGGGAATCGGTCTGACTCTCGCCGGATACGGGGCCCATTTCATCCCCGGCGTGAAATCCGCCGCGTACGTCATTGCCGGCGTCGTGATTTCACTCTCGTTGATTGCCGGATACCGCGCCTGGCGGGCCAACAAAGCGGTCGAAGGGAACTGAC
>WLEN01000111.1 GCA_009704225.1 Actinomycetota bacterium
CCGTAACCGGTGACCATCGCGAGCGAAACAATCGCGAACAGTGCGGTGATGATTCCGATAGCCCAGTAGGTCGCGGTCGGAACGGTCTTCTTGGGGTTCGACGACTCTTCACCATAGATTGCGGTGGCCTCGAATCCGATGAACGACGCGAATGCGAAGGCGATCGCGATACCGGCGGCACCGGTGAGTCCACCTGCGAGGATTGCGTTCGGGTCGAACGACGCGGCGAGGTTGACGCCTCCGTCGGGCCCTCCGTCGATGAGAATCGCACCCGCAACGATAAGCAGCGAGGCCAGTTCGAGGACGAGGAACACACCCAGTACCTTCGCACCGAGATCGACCGACATCAGCGACAACGCCGTGACGATGACCCACGCTAGGCCAGCCCAGACGATCCAGGGGAGGTCGATGCCGTATCCGGCCATCGTGCCTTGGACGAGTCCGCCGAAGAAGCCATAGATGGCGAGCTGAATCGTGGCGTAGGCGAGGATCGACGTGAATGCCGATGCGACTCCCATGTTGGTGCCGAGTCCGCGACCAACGTAGGCGAAGAACGCTCCGGTGTTGGTGACGCGGCTGCTCATGGCCGAATATCCGACCGAGAACAACAGCAGGGTAAGCCCAACCGCGAGATACGTGCCGGGAACGGCCGAACCAGTTCCGACAAGCATTGCGACGGGGACAGCGCCGGTCATACCGACGAGAGGGGCGGAGGCGGCGACTACGAAGAACACGATCCCGAGTACACCGAGACGCCCCTTCTTAAGTTCGCCACTGGAAGTGGTTGATGCCATGACTGAATCTCCTCATTGAGTTAGTGACACACAAATCGTTCTGACACGAACGACTTTTACTACTGTGCCGAAGTTTTGCTCAGACCGCAAGGGGGACACGCTTTTCGAGTCATTCGGCGTCGAACCCCAAATCAGTGTCGACGAAAGGATTGTTCGCTTCCGAATGATTCGCTACAGTGGCTTGCATGACCGATTTGAATGGATTCCTGCCCCCGCTGACCCCAACAGGGAAGAGCGCGCTCGTTCCCGAGATGCCATGGTTTTACTCGGGGACGCTGCTCACGGTCGAATATCTGACTGACCCCCAGAACGTTCGCGCGATTCTTCCTCCAGAACTTGAACTCGCTGACGAGAACCCCGGTGCGGTGGCGATGATTTGGGCCGACTGGCAGTCGTGTAGCACCGGTGGAGCCGAACTTCTCGATCCCGTGCGTTCCCAATACCTCGAAGCGTTTGTTGTCGTTCGCTGTAAGTACGAAGGAGTCACCTACAGCCGCTGTGTTGCAATCTGGGTGACGAAAGACTTTGCGATCGGTCGCGGCTGGTTCCAGGGTTACCCCAAGAAGCTTGGCAACATCGCGGTCACGCGCGTGTTTAACTTTGGCAAGGCGACCCCCAAGCTCGAAGCTGGAGCAAAACTCGGCGCGAGCGTCGCCGCCTACGATCACCGCCTGGCGTCCGCTGTTGTCACACTGCGTGAGAAGAGCGACACGAATGGGTTCGTCAACGGCCATAAGATGCTTCACAGCCGCTGGGTTCCGTCGATCACCCCGGGTCTCGGGAACTCGCTCGACCAACTGATTGCGATGGGTGGTGTTGACGCCGAACTCGGTGAACCGTGGATGGGCGACGCCGAACTCGAGCTGCACGACTCGCAGTGGGACGAACTGAAGTCGATTCTCCCCGTCGAGAAAGTCCTCGGCGGCTACTACCGCGAACTGGGCGTGACGTTCAACGGTGGCGAACTCATCGCCGACCGTTCAACACCGACCGTCTAACTACGGAACACACGGTCGTGGCCGGTGCAAACCAAAAAGAGACCCCATCGGTCCATTACAGAACCAATGGGGTCTCGAAGTTGAACGACTAGCAGCAACCGCGGCCGCCGCAGCAACCATCACTGTTTACGTCTAAGTCGAGCTTGATCATGGTCCACCTCCTTGTCCCGAGTATCCAATTGTCAATAAATCGAAGTTTATCGATTTGAGAAAAGATTAGCACAGTCAAATCGATGATTGTCGATATAAGATTGGCCATATGGAAACCATCGAAAATCCCACAAGCCTAGTGAGCGTTGCTGGCCTAGCCGTGACATTGAAGGCTTTGGGCGACGAGACACGACTCAACTTGTTACTCACGATTTCGAAGGAAGGAAGTGTTGATGGGGCGTGTATCTGTGACCTAACTCCGGACACAAAACTCGCGCAAAGTACTGTGAGCCACCACATGAAGATCTTGGTCGAGGCCGGCCTACTCAGCCGAACGCAAAAGGGGAAATGGGCACACTTTTCTCTCACGCCGACAGCTGAAGTGATGATGGCAGCGCTCCGCATCGAGTCCCTCGCAAAAGACAATTGTTGTTAACTACGGAACACACAGTTGGGGGTTCGAATCCGACTTAATAGTCGGCGAAGTATTCGTCGATCTCCCACTGGGTCACATCGCGCGTTGAAGGATCCTTGACCGCAGCTTCGTAGCGGGCGACTTCATCACGCTTCATGACGAGGAAGACCTCAACGAGCTCCTTCGACATCTGGTCGTGAAGATGGGCATTCGCCTCGAGTGCGTCGAGCGCGGCTCCCAGCGTCGCGGGGAGTACCGGCGCGGACTCGTTGTCGTAGGCCATGCCGACGGCATCGTCGGGGCAGTCGAGCTTTCGCCTGATCCCGTCCAGAGCCGCCGCGAGGACACCGGCGATGACGAGGTACGGGTTCGCCGCGCCGTCACCAACACGGACTTCGAGACGGGTCCCTTCGCCGCGCTCCGGCGGGATACGGACGAGGCATGAACGATTGTCGTAACCCCAGTTGGCGCGGAACGGTGCGAGGGTGTCCGGGCCGAGGCGCTTGAAGGCGTTGACCGTCGGGTTTGTCAGAGCCGTGAGTGCGTTTGCGTTCTCGAGAACGCCCGCAATCATCTGTCGAGCGACGTCGGACAGTTGACCCTTTCCGTCGTGCATCTTGTTGACGCCCTTCATGTCGGTCACCGAGAAGTGCAGGTGGAACCCGCTACCACCCTCGTCGCTCCAGGGCTTGCCGAGGAACGTAGCGTGCTGACCCGCTTGGGCAACAACGTCTTTGATTGCGGTCTTGAAGAAGAACGTGCGGTCGGCGGCATCGAGCGCGTTGCTGTGCCACAGATTGATTTCGTACTGGCTTGGACTGAACTCGTGATTTCCCGCAAAAACACCGATGTTCATCTGATCGAGCATTCGCATGAGGTGAAGGAACGTTCCGTCCGGGTCCACCAAGGTTCCGGTCGTGTATACCCGACCCGTTCGCGTGAGCGACCGTTCGTATCCGCCGCCTTCTTTGATGTTCGCGATGTAGAACTCGAGTTCTGGACCGACGACGGGCTGGAGCCCGAGTGCGTTGTAGTCGTCAATGACCTTCTTGAGAACGGTTCGCGGCGAGATGAGGTTCGGGGAGTGGTCAGGATTGAGGGCATCGGCAATGACGTAGGCGACACCTGGTTCGAAGGGAAGGGGGGTGATGGTGTCGGGTTCGATTGAGCTCACGAGGTCTTGTAACCCGTCCGACGCGATGTTCACGGCATCGAGCACGTCACCGCCTGTCGTGGTCACCCAGACGCCCTGGCAGAAGGCGGGGCCGTTGTGGGCTGCCTTGTCCAGTTGGCTGACAA
>WLEN01000112.1 GCA_009704225.1 Actinomycetota bacterium
CCTGCTCTGGCTCTGTGACGGTTACTCCGCGGGCTCGAAGGCAGGCGACGGTCATCTCGATGTGGGGCATCGAGGGAAGGTGTTCGCCAGTGTGCCTTAGCGTCAGGCCCTTGGTGAATCGGGCGCCAGCGAGGAGCAGCCCCGAGACGAACTGGCTCGACTGTGAGGCGTCAATAGAGATGTCGCCGCCCTCCACGCGACCCGTTCCATGGACAGTAAAGGGCAGGGTTCCACGACCGTCGTCGTCGACCTCGACGCCCAACTTTCGAAGGCTGTCGATTGTCGTCGCCATCGGGCGTAGCCGTGCGCCATCATCGCCGTCGAAGGTCACCGACCCGTCGGCCAGGGCCGCGAGGGGTGGCACGAATCGCATCACGGTTCCTGCCAATCCGCAGTCAATCGTGACGCCTCCGGTCAGTCCCGCCGGGGTAACGAGTAACGTGTCGGACCCTCCACCTAGACTGTCACGACACTCAACACCGAGTTGACCGAGAGCGTCCATCATCAGTGCCGAATCTCGCGATCGAAGTGGGCGGTGAATCACCGAGGGACGATCGGACAGGGCGGCAAGCACCAACTCGCGGTTGGTGAGGCTCTTGCTTCCCGGAATGGGAACAACCGCGTGGAGCGGAGAGGCTGCGCGTGGCGCAACCCAGTTTTCGCTCTCTCGGGAATAAACGCGGGACGTCATTGGTTTCGACTCTACGCGAGGAACCGCCCCACAAGGGCAGAAGAGAAGGAGTACGCCATAGAATCACGAACAATGGTCAATGATGAATCCCCCGATGACAGCGACATCCTCGAAGGCGAAGAAGTGAACGCCGAGGATATCGTTATTCCTGGCTCCCTCGAATGGGATCCGTCCGAAATCGAAACGAACTACGTCAACCGTGGCTCGTTCGAAGACGTGTACAACTCGGTGTATCCCCGCTTGTACCGGCACACGGTGTACGAACTCGACCGCCTCAACCTGTCAAAGAAGCAAGTGGAAGAAGTTCTTCAAACCGCGATGGGAAAGGCCTATCAGAACTGGGACATGTATACCCAGGGAACGTATGCGCTCGGCTGGCTCAAAAAGATCATCACGAACACCGCATACAACCTTCGGCGCAAGGAAAAGAACGAGCCGCTGTTGTTTGGCGACATGGGAATCATCATGGATGCTCCCGCCTACTACGCGCGCAGCGCCGAGAGTGCCGTCATTGAATCGGTCACGTTCGACGAAATTCGTGCGTTGTTCGACGATGTGCGCGAACCCTTCCGGTCAGCCCTCAAACTCGTCATCCTTGAGGAAATGCCCTACCAGGACGCCGCCGACAAAGTTGGGGTGCCGCTCAATACGATGCTCACCCGCGTAAACCGTGGTCGCGCCATCCTCAAAGAACTCGTGCTCACACACAAGAAAGAAATGGGAATCTAATGGACATGAATCGCGATTGCGGCTGTGAGTCCGCCCGCCAGCGGATGGACATCCTCATTGACCGTGAATTGACGGAACTCGAATGCGCCGATGTCAGCGCGCACTGCGCGTCGTGCGAGAGTTGTCAAGCAGAAATTGTTGTCATGGAGAAGTTGACTGATCGTTTCAGGGCGGCGTGCGCCGAACCAGCTCCGGACAATCTGCGAATCTCGATTCTCAATTCGATCAAGAACCAGAATGGGAATGTTGACGCGTAGGTTGCCGTCCTGCTGGACTCGTTAGAGCCCCTCGAATGCGCCGTCCATGACGGCGATATGTTCCTCGGCCGAACGCGAGGATGATCCGGTAGCCGGGGACGCAGATGCTGGACGCGAGACGACTCGCACGTTGTCTAACCCGAGGCGACGCATTTCGAGCGCGATGAACGGCCACGCGCCTTGATTCTCGGGTTCGTCCTGAACCCACACGAGTTCAGCGCCCTGGTGTCGGTCAACGATTGCCTTCAATTGTTCTTCGGGGAACGGGTAATACTGTTCCATCCGAACCAACGCAACTCCGGACTGCGCGCGTTTGTCGCGTTCGGCGAGGAGGTCGTAGTGGATCTTCCCCGCGTGAAGAAGAACACGACGCGATTCACCCTCGATGGTGCGATCGTCGAGTACGGGCTCGAACGTGCCGTTCGTGAAGTCGTCAACGCTGCTCGTCGCACCACGAAGTCGCAACATCGCCTTCGGGGTGAAGACAATGAGTGGTCGCTGAGGCTGCGCGTAGGCCTGGCGACGCAGCAGGTGGAAATAGGACGCTGGTGTCGACGGGCGCGCGATTGTCATGTTTCCTTCGGCAGCCATCTGGAGGTAACGCTCGATACGCGCCGACGAGTGGTCTGGACCCTGCCCCTCGTAACCGTGGGGGAGTAACAGGACTAATCCTGAGTTCTGACCCCACTTCTGTTCTGAAGAGGAGATAAATTCGTCGATGACTGTTTGGGCGCCGTTGGCGAAGTCACCGAACTGGGCTTCCCACAGAACAAGCGCTTCGGGATTTCCGACCGTATACCCGTATTCGTAGGCCATCGCGGCGTACTCCGAAAGGAGCGAGTCGTAAATGTAAAAGCGCCCCTGGTTGTCGGAGAGGTTCATGAGCGGAAGCCATTCCTGGCCGTTCACCCGATCGTGGAAAACGGCGTGTCGCTGGACGAAGGTTCCGCGACGAGAGTCTTGACCCGCGAATCGCACCTTTTTGCCCTCGAGCAAGAGCGATCCAAGGGCGAGAAGTTCGCCGAAACCCCAATCGATGTCGCCGTTTCGGCTCATGTCGATGCGCTTCGCCAGCAATTGCTCAAGCTTGGGATGGACCGAGAAACCTTCAGGCGGCGCACCGTGCGCGTCTCCGATTCGGTGGATGACCGACGAATCGACCGCGGTTGATTGCGGGTGGCGCTGAACTTGTGAGGCTGTGGCGGTTCCGTTTGAAATCCCGGAGGTCGCGTTCTCGTCCTCGTCCTCGTGGGTGTCGCTGAATGCTCGTTCCAGCAGCGCGAGGAACTTGGCTTGAACGCCGTCGTACTCGTCTTGGGTAATGTCCCCGCGTCCGACGAGTGACTCGGCGTAAAGAGTACGAACGGAACGCTTGGCTTCGATGAGGTTGTACATGAGGGGCTGGGTCATTGACGGATCGTCGCCCTCATTGTGACCGCGTCGGCGATAGCAGACAACGTCGATGACGACATCGTGTTTGAACTTTTGACGGTAGGCCACAGCAAGCTTGGCAACGCGAGCGACCGCTTCGGGGTCGTCTCCGTTGACGTGGAAGATAGGAGCCTGAATCGACTTTGCTGCGTCGGTTGAATACAACGAGGTCCGAGAGTCTTTTGGCAGTGTCGTGAATCCGACCTGGTTGTTGGCAACCACGTGAATTGTTCCGCCGGTCCGGTATCCGCGCAGCTGGGCCATCTGCAAGGTTTCAATTACGACACCCTGACCCGCCATCGCGGCGTCACCGTGAACGAGGATAGGCAGGACAGTAAACGACGCGATCGGCTTGTGGTCTTGTTTGGCGCGGACGATGCCTTCGAGAACGCCATTGACCGCTTCGAGGTGTGACGGGTTGGCGGCCAGATAGACCGGAATTTTTTGACCGGTTGCGGTGGTGAATTCCCCCTTGGTGCCCAAGTGGTATTTCACGTCAC
>WLEN01000113.1 GCA_009704225.1 Actinomycetota bacterium
AAGCGGATGCGTTGGAATTCGCAGAGGAACGACGGCTGTTTTACGTAGCTCTCACGCGCGCAAAGGAAACCGTGCACCTCCTCGGCAATGCATCGACTCCATCAAGATTTCTTGCTGAGATTGCAAAAAGCTTTAGTGTACCGACAATTTCTGGAGGAAAAATCGTCACCGCAAATCGACATTGTCCAAAATGTAATGGTCTGTTAGTTAAAAAGACAAATCGCGATACGAAAGTTGAGTTTCTCAGTTGCCAACAATTTCCCAAGTGCAGGTATTCGGAATCAATCCAAGAGAGTAGAGCTGTTCCTTCGCCGCCAGAACCCCCGCCGGTTAAGAGCGCTCAAGCAATTGATCCGTGGTTGTCCGAACCGTCGATTCCCACCGACTCCCCCTACGACGCGCCGTTCTAATTTTCGTACACAAGTGGAGACAAAACCGCAACATCACGCAAGTGGCGATAGTTCTCGGCATAGTCGAGTCCGTACCCGACGACAAACTTGTTGGGAATGTCGAATCCAAGGTAGTCGGCGACGACGTCGACCTTGACCGCGTCGGGTTTGCGAAGAGCAGCGAAAATCTTGACGCTCGCCGCACCTCGAGACATCAGGTTGTCGCGCAACCACGACAACGTCAGGCCAGTATCGATGATGTCCTCCACGAGGAGGACATGTCGGTCGGAAATGTCAGTGTCGAGGTCTTTGAGGATTCGCACGACTCCGCTTGAGGTCGTTCCGTGACCGTAGGACGAAACCGCCATCCAGTCCATCGTGATGGGGATCGTCAGCGCACGAGACAGGTCGCTCATCACCATGACCGCACCCTTGAGGACACCGACGAGTAACAGGTCCTGACCGGCGTAGTCGCGCTCGATTTCACGTGCGAGTTCGGCGATACGCGTGAGTAGCTGTTCCTCGGTTACCAAAATCTCATCGAGTTGGTCGGAAACGTCGTCGTACCGCATGTCGTCCTAACTGGCGGGGTCGAAGCGAATTCGACCATCATGTCTGACCACACTACCGCCGGTGACATCAACCTTTCCCTGTCCGTGCCAGTCGGTCAGAAGAGCATCAATCGCACGAGTTTGAACATGAGTAATGGTCGTACCCCATGCACGGTGGGCAGCGATACGAATGATTCTGGTTCGCAGCGCGCGCGGTCGGCCTTCAACGTCAACTACAGCAAATGACAAGGGGTCGCCGGCGAGAACTTGGCGCGCCATCCCCTCAGCGAGAAGATCCAATGCGTCATCGTCATCTCGAACGAGTGACGCCGTCCGCGCCAGCGCGTCAATGATTCCGGGACCAAGTTCGGCTTCCATCGCGGGCAAGACCGTATGACGAACCCTCACCCGCGAATAGCGCTCGTCCAAGTTGTGCGGGTCGTCCCACGGTGCGACACCCTCGGCGAGCGCCGCGGCGTGTGTCGACTCGCGCGTGACATCGAGAAGCGGTCGGCCGATGAGCCCGTCACGTTCCGCCATTCCTCGAAGACTTCCAGGACCGCTTCCCCGGGCAAGTCCGAGCAGTACCGTTTCGGCCTGATCGTTGCGCGTGTGACCCGTGACAACGAGCACCGCGCCGAAGCGTTCGGCTGCGCTTCGCAGAGCCGCGTATCGCGCGTCGCGAGCGGCCGCCTCGGGACCGCCCTCGGCTCCAACAACAACGCGGATGGCCTCGACCGGGTCCAATCCCAGTGAAATCGCCGTCTCCGAAACCGAGGCGGCGAGCTCAGCGCTGCCGGGTTGGATCCCGTGATCAACGATGATTGCGCCTGCGCGCAATCCCCTTTTTGTCGCGACGAATCGAGTTGCCGCCGCAAGCGCAAGAGAATCCGCTCCGCCGCTCAGTGCGACGAGGACGAGAGAGCCATCCGAAACGGGGTGATGGTCGAAAAAGTCCGAGACCGCTGCTCGAACCGCGGCGACTGCAGGGGACAACTTGCCTCGTCGCTCGCCGTTGGTATCGGTCACTCGGTAAGGTTATCCGAGAACCGTTGAGACACGAGGAGACATCATGGCCGGATACCCCGCCGTTATCGAAATCCCCAAGGGAAGCCGAAACAAGTACGAGGTGGACCACGAGACCGGTCGCGTGTACCTGGACCGCGTCCTCTTCACGACCTTCGTCTACCCGACCGATTACGGATACTTCGAGAACACGCTCGGCCTTGACGGTGACCCCGTCGACGTACTCGTCCTTCTTGATTACCCGCTTTTCCCCGGAGTCGGACTCAACGTTCGGCCCGTCGCCGTATTCAACATGACCGACGACGGCGGAAGTGACGCAAAAGTAATCGCTGTTCTCGAAAAGGACGTGCGCTGGGCACACATTCAGGACCTCGATGACATTCCCGAGTTCACGAAGAAAGAGATTGAGCACTTCTTTGAGCACTACAAGGACCTCGAACCGAATAAGTGGGTAAAGACCGAGGGTTGGCAGGGCCGTGCCGAAGCCGAAGCAATTGTCGAAGAAGGTATCGCCCGCCTCGCAGCCGGCCACTAGTTATCCGAGCGTGATGCCCATGCGGCGCATGAACGGAACCGCGTCGGTTGCCTTTCCGTTTTCACGAACTTCGAAGTGAAGGTGACATCCGGTCGAACCGCCCGTCGAGCCAACGTCGGCGATGTGTGTTCCGGTTGACACCTGTTCGCCGATCTTGACAAAGGTTCTGCCGTTTGCGATGTGTGCGTACCCGGTCGAGATTCCGCCGCCGTGGGTGATCAGGATGAAGTTTCCGTAAGTGCCGAGCGGTGCGGCATAGCTGACCTGGCCACCGCGCGCGGCGTAAATCGGCACAAGGCAGCCAGCGGCAAGATCCGTCCCCGAATGGAACATGGACGTGTGATAAATCGGGTGAATTCGCCATCCAAAGCGGCTCGAAATGTACCCCGCCGCTGGTCGCGCCCAGCCCTTTGACGATATTGCCCCGGGCGGAAGGTCGCTTCCGGCTGTACCGCCGTCGTCGAGTCCCTTCTGATATTCCTCTTCGGTGGCCAGCCTGTTTTCAACAAGGGTCGCCAACTGGGCTAGAAGCGTTGCCCGGTGGTCCTGTTGTTCCTGAAATGCCGTTTGTGCCTCAATCGCCGCGGTCTGCGCAATCTCGAATGCGGCTTCTGCCTCGGCGCGAAGTGCGTCACGTTCATTCTTTGCAACCGTCGCTTGGTCGGTCAATGACTGCGCAGAATTCTGATCGCGAATCGCCGCCTGATAAATTCCATCGGCCTGAGACGCAATAATCGAAGCGAAACCGAGGCGACTGAGAAGGTCTGCGGCGCCCGACTCATTCGATAGAAGGCTCGTCGAAACATTGATGTTGCCAACCCGCGCGAGTTCCGACACGAACTGCCCGGCGCGAATCCGGGACGCATCCGCATCCTTCTTCGCCTCGTCGGCCTGAGCCTGCAACTGGTCGGCTTTGTAGGCGGCCTCGTCAAACGCTAGTTGTGCAACTTGATAAATCGCTCCGACACGTTCTGCCTCGGCTGCGGCGACCTCGACCTTTTTCTCCAACGCCTTGATGATGCTTTTGAGCTCGGCGATCGCCTTCTCTTTCAGTGCAACATCGTTTCGTGCATCGAGAACATCCGACCACGACGGGTAATTG
>WLEN01000114.1 GCA_009704225.1 Actinomycetota bacterium
ACGCGAAATGTGTTAGCTCGGCGATGCGTGACAGCCCGAGGCGCTCGAGGTGCTCTCGAACGAGATACTCGACGGCCTTGACGTCGTGACGTGTCGTTGCCTCGAGCTACGCAATCCGTGCGACATCAGAATCGCCGAAGTTCGTCGCGACGTCACGCAAGGCAAGACGCTCATCGGCGCTAAGTTCCGCACCGAAAAGACCCTCATCCGCGAGGCGAATCAGCCACTCAATTTCCACGTGAACCCGAGCACGATTGAGTCCCGCTTCGGACAGATGTTGACCGATCTCGGCGACCGCACCGTGGTAGCGACCGTCCAAAGGACTGAGCGGTTGGGGCGAAAGGACCATATCTCTATTCTCGCAGTTTTATCCCCACGAGCCGTGTGCGCACCACCCTTCCACCGCCACACCGTTGCGATGCAGGGAGGTTGCCACGTGCTGCACGCTGTGATGGTGATATCCGCGAATCTGGTCAACACAACGAACCTTCTCGATGGGGCGATCGCTGATCTCGAGCGTTCAATCGCTCGTAGCGGCTGGGCCGGGCCGGCCCGCATCGCCTACGACGATGTCGCAACAGAGTTCCGGTCGCGATTGATAGCCCTGGTCACACGAGCGCAGTCACTCGGTTGATTCCCCCAATCTCTGTCGAGACCAACACCTTTCGCTACACGCTCGACGCCCTTCTCGTTCGGTCTGACGACCTGCGTCGGGTGGCGGCGACAGTTGCAAACGCAGCTCAGTATGTGGGGATATCGGCGCGTCTGAATTCTGAACCAGAACGACTGGTTCTGAAGATAGAAATCGAACACGCGGCGAAAGACATCGCTGAGGTGCATGCTGACCTTGAGGGCGTCATTGCCACGATTGAGCCGTCCGAGTGGGCTCGCGCATCGCTCGTCACCGGCGGACCGTGGCCAGTAACGCGAGGCGTCAGTGAATGGGTGGTGAACTACGCCCCCTGGCTATCGGTTGCGGCGCGGTGGGTGCCGGTCACGATGACACGACGGATCGACAACGCCAATGCGCCGCAGGATTTTCTGGAACGCTTCGCTCGAGTTCCCACGGGCTCGGAACGTGTCCGAATCGACCGCTTTGAGACCGAAACCGGCCCTCGCTTCGAGGTTTATCTCGCTGGCACCAACTTCGCCGCCGGACCCGATAATCCGTGGTGGGTCGGCGCGAATACCGAGCTGCTCGCGTCAGGTGCTTCGCGATCGATGTCCGCCGCAGAATCTGCGCTGGATCACGCCGGAGTGACGGGCACGACACCCATCGTCCTGACGGGACACTCACAGGGTGGAGCAATTGCCTTGGCGCTCGCAAACTCGGGTCGGTACGCGGTGGAGGCGGTATTCACGGCAGGAACACCTGCAGGCCTCGTCGAGTCACCGGCGAATGTGCCGATCGTTCACGTTGTGCACCCAGAGGACCCCGTCCCCGCGTTGGGCGGAGTAATCCGCGGGACAGCGGGCACGACATGGATAGTGCATACCGAACCGCGCACTACAGGAACCGATGCGCATCTCGCGTCGAACTATCAGGAATCTCTCCGGAGGCTTGACGGCCTGAGGGACCCACGATTAATGGCGCTCGAAAACCGTTTACAAATCGATGGTCCGGGAACTGCGATGTGGTTTCGGGCGACGTTAGCGGGTGACTGACACCGGGCTCATGAACGGGCGCAGAGCGATACCAATCAGCCAATTGCACAGCGACATGGCTAGTGCGCCGATGACGCCCCATGAAAAGTCGTCGATCACAAGACCGAAGCCCATGTAGGGCGTCGCTTGCGACACGAGCATCAAGAGGCTGGCATTGACGAGAAGTGCGACGAGCCCCAGCGTGAGCAGGTACAACGGGAAGGCGACGATTCGGATGAAATTTCCGATGACGGCGTTGACGATTCCGAAGACGGCTGCCACGGCCGCGTACGAGAGAACGAGATTGGCTTCACCCGAACCGAATGGAATCAGGTGAATTCCTTCAACGAAAGAGTCCGCAATCCACAGAGCGGCGGTGTTGATGATCAGTCCCAAAAGCAATCGAGTCATGTCAACAGCCTACGGCGGACAGGGCGAGTTGGAACAAAACCCAATTTGTGCCGACACAAAGCACCACTGACAATCGTCAACAAACGTCCTTACGGCTAGTCTGGTCTCATGCCGTATACCGAGGCAACTCTTCAACTGCTGTCGATCGACGGGACTCTTGTCGAAAGCGATCGGACGGCGGAATATCGTGCGCTCGTCGACAAACTGAGTGACGCCCAACTGCAGAATTTCTACCGCGAGATGGTGGTTACGCGACGATTCGATATCGAATCGGGAAACCTGCAACGCCAGGGTCAACTCGCATTGTGGGTACCCAGCCTCGGTCAAGAAGCTGCACAGGTTGGTTCAGGGTTTGCAACGCGCGCCCAAGACACCATTTTTCCGTCCTACCGTGAGCACGCCGTGGCGCGAATTCGCGGAATCGATCCCGTCGCTATCCTCTCGTTACTTCGTGGCGTCACGAACGGTGGTTGGAACCCCAACGACTCGAAATTCCGCCTGTACACACTCGTTCTCGCGACACAGACGCTCCATGCGGTCGGCTACGCGATGGGGACGGCGATGGACGGGAAATCGGGAACTGGAAAGCCGGATATCGACGAGGCCACCATCGTCTATTTCGGCGACGGTGCATCGAGCGAGGGAGACTCTAGCGAAGCCCTCGTGTTCGCCCAGTCGTATCAGTCGCCCATCGTCTTTTTCCTACAGAACAATCAGTACGCCATTTCTGTCCCTGTATCGCGCCAATCTCGCAGCCCCCTGTATCTGCGCGGTGAGGGATTCGGAATCCCGTCACTTCAAATTGACGGAAACGATGTTCTCATTTCCTATGCCGTTACCAAGTTTGCTCTCGACGACGCCCGTGCCGGCAAAGGACCTCGCTTCATCGAAGCCCAGACCTACCGCCTCGGTGCGCACACGACCAGTGATGACCCGACCAAGTATCGCGAACAGGCCGAGGAAGATTTGTGGAAGGAACGAGACCCGATTTCGCGTTTCGAAAAGTTCCTTCGAGCCAAGGGTGAATCCGACAAGTTTTTCGCCGCGGTGAAGACCGAAGGGGAGGATCTCGCCGCCGATGTTCGTGCCCGCGTTCTCGCCCTCACGCCCCCATCCACCGACGTCATGTTTGACCATGTCTACACCGACGAGCACCCCCTCGTCGCGGCTCAAAAGGCATGGCTGGCAGAGTACGAAGCGTCCTACGGGGGTTCCCGATGAGCGAGTCACTGTCGATGGCGAAAGCCATCAACCTCGGCCTCCAGCGTGCGATGCGCGAGAACGACAAGGTTCTCCTCATGGGCGAAGACATCGGTACTCTCGGTGGCGTCTTCCGCGTGACGGAGGGCCTCAAGACCGAATTTGGCGAGAACCGCGTGTTGGACACGCCGCTCGCAGAGTCGGGAATCGTCGGAACGGCAATCGGACTCGCCATGCGCGGGTACCGCCCGGTCTGCGAAATTCAATTCGACGGCTTTGTGTTTCCAGCGTTTGACCAGATCATGTCTCAACTCGCAAAGC
>WLEN01000115.1 GCA_009704225.1 Actinomycetota bacterium
CGTATCCGCGCCCCCGTCGCTCTGATCGGTGTCGGCGGGGATAACGAGTATGGGCACCCGACGGCAGAGACCCTCGATTTACTCGCGGGCGTCGGGTCGACCGTCGCCCGAAGTGACCTCAATGGAATCGCCCTAGTGTGGAGAACGGCCAACGGTGAATTGCGGGTGTGGCGCGAACGTGCGACCGGGCCCCGATTTACACTGAACTCGGAGGAATGATGTCGAAAACCGAGGTGGTGCCGTGGCACGGGATGCGTGAAGCGCCCATCGTGCTCGTGACTGGTTCCGAGTCCTATCTCGCTGACCGGGTGTTTCGCGAGTTGCGAGACCGCGTTCGAATCGCTCAGCCTGAACTCGAAGTAACCGATGTCGACGCGGCCTACTATGCAGTCGGAACGCTTCTCGACGTCGCGAGTCCCTCGTTGTTCGGCGAACCACGCATGATTCGAATCGCAAACGGCGAATCGGGCGGTGACGACTTCGTCGCCGATATTCAGTCCTATCTCGATGTCATCGCCGACGATGTCATCGTCATCGTGCGTCACGGCGGCGGCAACCGTGGCAAGAAGTTACTCGACACGCTGCGCGCCCACCCGACAACCCTCGAGGTCGAATGCGCCGAGATCAAGAAGGAGGCCGACCGCGCCCAGTTCGCTTCTGCGGAATTCAACCGCCTCGGGGTGAAGGCTGACCGTGCAGCTGTCGGAGCTCTGGTCGAAGCATTCGCCGGGGACCTGGCCGAGCTCGCCGCAGCGTGCGAACAAATCGCGAGTGATGCGCTCGGGAAATCCATCACGAAGGAATTCGTGGACACCTACTACGAGGGCCGCGAAGAGGTAACGTCATTTGCGGTGGCAGACATGGCAATCGATGGCAACCGGGCCGAAGCACTTCGGCTACTGCGTCATGCGATTCAATCCGGTGTCGACCCCGTGCCTTTGATTGCGGCGTTCGCGGCCAAGCTACGCCAACTCGCCAAGGTCGGTGGGTACACCGGTTCGCCGAGTAACGCGGCGAAAGACCTCGGGATGCCGCCGTGGATGATCGACAAATCCAGGAGTGCGCTTCGGAAATGGACCGGCCCGACACTAGGCAGGGCAATTCTGGTTGTGGCCGAAGCCGATTCGATGGTCAAGGGCGCTGGTCGCGACCCCGAATTTGCGGTTGAGCGGATGGTCGACCGCGTAGCGTCGCGCTCCTAGATACACAACGACGGCCCTCGGTTTCCCGGGAGCCGTCGAGGTTGAGCGGAAGAACTATTTCTTCGGCGCGGCTGCCTTTGTGACAGGAGCTTTAGCTGCTGCTTTGGGTGCCGCCTTGGTTGCTGCCTTGGCAGGAGCTTTAGCTGCTGCTTTGGGTGCCGCCTTGGCCGGAGCTTTCTTGGCGGGAGCTTTCGCTGCCACCTTCTTCGCAGGAGCTTTTGCCGCAGCCTTGGCCGGAGCCTTGGTCACCTTGGCATCGCCCGTTATTGCGGCGGCCTGGGCAGCGATACCCGACTTGCGGTTCGCTGCCTGGTTTTTGTGAATGACGCCCTTCGACACGGCCTTGTCAATCTTGCGCGTTGCCGCGGCTACGGCGTTGACGGCGGCCGACTTGTCGCCCGTCGCGATTGCCTCGCGTGCGATGCGGATGACGGTCTTGAGTTCGCTCTTGACGGCCCTGTTGCGCTCTTGCGCCTTGAGGTTTGTCTTGATTCGCTTAATTTGCGACTTGATATTTGCCACGAATGGTTTCCTTAGGTGAGTGGTGTCGAACCGAGATGGGGTGTTGCGAATCCCGGTGTCGTTCCGTGCATCGGAGAGAGGGCCTTTGCACGCAAGCCAAGAGTCAACGTTACCAGAGGCGAACGGCGTACGGCGACCGCGAGGCGTGAAACAATAGAGAACAATGTCCCGTTCTACGAAGCCGCCGATCCCGTCACGCACGGACCCGTCGATAATCCGTAATTTCTGCATCATCGCGCACATCGACCATGGAAAATCCACGCTCGCAGACCGCATGCTGGGAATCACGGGGATTGTTGGCGACCGCGACATGCGCGCCCAGTACCTCGACCGCATGGACATCGAGCGTGAACGAGGAATCACGATCAAGAGCCAGGCTGTGCGGATGCCGTGGGCCGTGGACGGCGTCGATTACGCACTCAACATGATTGACACCCCCGGACACGTTGACTTTTCGTACGAGGTGTCGCGTTCGCTCGCTGCGTGCGAAGGGGCGATTCTCTTGGTAGACGCGGCTCAGGGAATTGAAGCCCAGACTCTCGCGAATCTTTACCTAGCGCTCGAGAACGACCTCGAAATCATCCCCGTACTCAACAAGATCGATCTTCCATCGGCTGATCCCGAAAAATACGCGAAGGAACTCGCTTCCCTCATCGGCGGCGACCCTAATGACGTCATGCGCGTATCGGGCAAAACGGGCATCGGTGTCGACGAACTGCTGGATCGAGTCGTTCAGAAGCTTCCCGCACCGGGCGGAGACCCGACCGCGCCGGCGCGCGCCATGATCTTTGACTCCGTCTATGACTCCTATCGCGGTGTCGTCACCTACGTGCGCGTCATGGACGGATCTCTCAGCCCGCGCGAACGAATCCAGATGATGTCGACCCGCGCTGCACACGAACTCCTCGAGATCGGTGTCTCGTCACCGGAACCAACACCGTCCGAAGGACTCGGTGTCGGTGAGGTGGGATACCTCATTACTGGCGTGAAGGACGTCCGTCAGTCAAAGGTCGGCGATACCGTGACGAACCTCGCGAAGCCCGCCAAAATCGCGCTGGAGGGCTACACCGACCCAAAACCGATGGTCTATTCGGGTTTGTACCCACTCGACGGCGCCGACTTCCCCGATCTGCGCGAAGCGCTCGACAAACTCAAGTTGAGCGATGCCTCGCTCGTTTACGAACCCGAAACGTCGGTCGCGCTTGGGTTCGGTTTCCGGTGTGGGTTCCTCGGGTTGCTTCACCTCGAAATCATCACCGAGCGGCTTGAGCGGGAATTCGGTCTTGACCTCATTGCCACCGCTCCCAGCGTTATTTACAACGTCTCTACCGACGACGGTAAAGAAATTCAGGTCACCAACCCGTCGGAATACCCCGTCGGAAAAATCAAGTCGGTCCGCGAACCCATAGTCCGCGCGGCGGTGCTGGCCCCCAAGGATTATGTCGGCACGATTATGGAGCTGTGCCAAACTCGGCGCGGAACCTTGATCGGGATGGACTACCTCGGCGAGGACCGTGTTGAAATCAAATACACGATTCCCCTCGGCGAAATCGTTTTCGATTTCTTCGACAACCTCAAGTCGCGAACCGCCGGTTACGCGTCGCTCGATTACGAACCGGCAGGCGAACAAGAATCTGATCTCGTGAAGGTCGACATTCTGTTGCAGGGCGAACAGGTCGATGCGTTCTCGGCGATCGTGCACCGCGAGAAGGCCTACGCCTATGGCGTCATGATGACGTCACGACTCCGCGAGCTCATTCCGCGCCAACAGTTTGAGGTCCCGATTCAGGCGGCTATCGGCGCGCGCATCATCGCCCGCGAGAGCATCCGCGC
>WLEN01000116.1 GCA_009704225.1 Actinomycetota bacterium
CCGGGGCGACCGCGGACAAGATCTACGGCACGCTCGAGGCCTTTGCGAGCTTCGGGTTCGCCGAATCGCACTCGATCGCGTTCTCGTTGCTCGTCTACGTGTCGTCATGGCTCAAGGTCCACTACCCCGCCGCATTCCTCGTCGGGCTTCTGCGGTCGCAACCGATGGGGTTCTATTCCGCCGCAACTCTGTCCGCCGACGCCGAGCGACACGGGGTCGACATTCGTGTTCCGTGTATCGCTCGGTCGGGAGTCGAATCGGGGCTTGAAGCGATGGGAATCGACGAGGGCCCGACCGGAATCGACACCTGCCTGCTGCACAACGATCAGCCCGTTCCACCGTTCGACCCGAACGCGCCCGACGAGACAGCCCGGCACCGCCGTGACGGGAACTTCGCGGTTCGGATGGGCCTCGCTGATGTTCGCGGAATTGGGCGAAAAGTGGCGACCGCGATTGTGACCGAGCGCGACGTGAACGGCGATTTTCGTGACCTGCACGACCTCGTTCGGCGAACAGGGCTTGAGCGCGCACAACTCGAAGCCCTCGCCACGGCCGGTGCGTTTGACGTGCTGGGGCTCAGTCGCCGCGAGGCGCTGTGGGAAGCGGGCTACGCAGCCGAGAGTCGACCCGAATACCTGCCCAACATCGCACCGACGATTCAACTGCCTTTTTTCAACGAGATGGGCGAGATGGACACGATGATCCAGGACCGCTGGGCGACCGGTGTTTCGCCCGGACTGCACCCCGTTCAATTCGTGCGGGACGACCTCGTTCGGCGCGGGGTCTTATCCGTCACCGATTTGCGAACCGCCGAAGCCGACCGACGAATCGAAGTCGCTGGTCTCGTCACCCACCGACAGCGCCCTAGTACCGCGAAAGGCATTACGTTCCTCAACCTCGAAGACGAAACGGGAGTCGTTAACATCGTGTGTTCGCGCGGGCTATGGAAGGCGTTCCGACCAGTCGCCCGCGAAAGCGCCGCGTTGATTGTTCGCGGCATACTGCAACGATCCGTCGACGGTGTTCTGTCCATCGGCGCCGACCGGCTCGAAACGCTTGAATTCTCGGGTGCTCACAAATCCCGAGACTTCCGTTAGTCGGGTTTCGGGATGCGCCGCTTGCGCACCAGGGACGCTGGCTGAACCGTACCGAACCCGAAACGGCCCGCCACCGCATCCACGATGTCGTCGATGTCGTGGCCGTCGTCTTCGTCTTCCCACAGCAACCCGAGGTCGCCCTCACCGACGAGGTTTTCGAGTCGAACCCCGATTAACCGAACCGGGTGAGCGTGGCGTTCGACCCGATCGAACAGCCGAACCGCTTCAGCCGCAACGAGTTTGGTCGCGTGCGTCGGATCGGTGAATGTGTGAGACCGCGTCACCGTCGACCAATCATCCAGTCGCACCGTGACGGTGACGGTGTGCGCGAGAAAGTTCCGGGTGCGGGCTCGGGCGGCGACGTCGGTTGCCATGCGCAGCACCTCGCGGTACATCTCGGCGACGTCGGTGAGGTCGGTGCTGAACGTGTTCGACCGCCCGATACTACGTTCGTTGCTGCGATCCTCAATCGTGCGCTCATCGATTCCCATCGCCAGACTGTGCAGGTGGTGCGCCATTCTGTGTCCGAGAATCGAGACGAGCGAATCCATCTCGGAACGCTGCATGTCAACGACCGTAGACAAACCGAACGAATTGAGGCGCTTGGCCGTCACCGCTCCGACGCCCCAGAGCGCAGTTATCGGCAGTGGCGCAAGGAAGTCGACAGTGTCACCGGCTGGAACGACGAGCAAACCGTCGGGTTTGGCGCGCGAACCAGCAACCTTGGCGACAAACATCGAAGACGCCACCCCGATCGACGCGGCGAGTCCGACCTCGCCACGCACACGTTCACGAATCGCCTTTGCAATGTCAAGCGGACGCCCGAGCAACGCCCGTGCCCCGGACACATCGAGGAATGCTTCGTCTATTGACAGCGGTTGAACTTTGGGAGTGAAATCGTGCAGGATGGCGAACACCTTGTCCGAAATTTGGGAATAACGATCGAATCGAGGTTTGCGGACGATGGCGTTCGGGCAGCGCTGCAGAGCAAGCGACATCGGAATCGCCGAGTTGACACCGAAGGTGCGTGCCACGTAGTTTGCCGCCGAGACGACCCCTCGACCAGCGGTTCCCCCGACAATGACGGGCTTGCCGACAATAGACGGATCGTCCAATTCTTCGACAGAGGCGAAGAACGCGTCCATGTCGAGGTGCAGAAACGGGGTTGCTGAATCGTCCACGTCGCCCAGGGTGACGAGGCGACCCGAACCATCTTGTTTGCCCACACTCCATTGTCCAGAGCGGTGCGGGCGTTACGGGGTATTTGTCAGTGCATAGAGTGTCACGGCTGCGGCAGCAGCGACATTGAGCGAATCGACTCCGTGTGACATCGGGATGCGGACGACCCGATCGCTCGCCGCGATTGTTGGGGGCGTCAACCCGTGACCCTCGGTGCCGAAAACGACAGCGAGCTTCTCGTGGTTCTCTGCCGCGAGTTCAGCAAGTGACACGGCGTCATCCGAGAGCGCAAGCGATGCGACGACAAAACCGGCGTCTTTGAGCTCTTGAAGTCCGTCCGGCCATGAGGTGATTCTCGTCCACGGGACCTGCAACACCGTCCCCATCGACACGCGCACGCTGCGACGATACAACGGGTCGGCGCACTCCGGTGTGATGAGTACCGCGTCCGCCCCCAGCCCAGCGACGCTGCGAAAGATGGCACCGACATTGGTGTGGTCGATGATGTTTTCGAGGATGACGATGCGGTGCGCGCCCCGAACGATGTCGGCAACGGTCGCGAGGGGTGGGCGTTCCATTGCCGCGATGGACCCGCGATGTAAGAGAAAACCAGTCAACTTCTCGAGTTCTGATTCTTCGCCAACAAACACCGGGACGTCGTGATCTCGCAGCAATGGTTCGAGCTTGGGAATCCATTTGTCAAGCGTGATAACCGAGATGGGACGATGCCCCGCGGCTAGTGCCCGCTCGATAACCTTCGGCGACTCGGCCAGGTACAAACCGGAGGAAGGCTCGGACAGGCGCCTAAGGGAGACGTCGGTCAGGTTGGTGAAAAACGCGAGACGCGGATCGTCGAGCGAATCGATCGATTCGAGTCTCACCGTTATCGCGGCTCTGTGGTTTTCGTAGGCCGCGCTGCAACGATGATCCAGATGATCAGGGCGGCGATGTTTGCGACCACGAGTCCCAGCATTGCTAAAGCGATGACGAGCACGCTGCCCGCGTTGGCGTCACTGATGCCAGCATCGACCATATCCGCCGTCGTGTAACCCAGCGAGAACAAAACGTAAGTGGAAATCGGCCCGATAAGGTGAACGGCCCAGGCAAAAGCGACGGCCGACCCGGCCTCGCGGAAACGGCGAATCGTCACCGTCAACGTCGGGATGAACAGCGACACAGTGACCAGCGTCGACACGGTCCAGATGCTTTCGCTGAGAGTCACGTCCAGAATTTCGCGAATCTGGTTTCCTGTGAATGCGTCG
>WLEN01000117.1 GCA_009704225.1 Actinomycetota bacterium
ATGCCGGCGAACCCAGGCGAGCGCGGGAAGGATTCGACCGAGGAGAAGCGCGGCAACCACGAACGGAAACGCGAGCCCAAGCCAGTAAGCGACGCCCAGAACCGCCGCGCGCGCGGGGTCGTGTGCGCCAACGGCGAGGGTTTGCACCGCGACGAGCGTCGGGCCGACACAAGGGACCCACCCGATGGCGAAGACGATTCCGAGGAATGGCGAACCCCACACCCCGGCGCGCGTCTTCCACTGTGGAAGGAAATCCCGCTGCAGTGCCGGGATCCCTCCGGCGAAGATGACGCCCAAAAGAATGAGAAGAACGCCCGACACCCGCAACACGATGTCGAGATAGGGAATCAACAGAAGCCCGAGAGTCCCGAACATTACCGACAACGAAATGAAAACGAGCCCCATCCCCGCAACAAAGCCGAGAATTCCCAAAAGGGCGCGGCGGCGATCGGCCGGCGTCGGCTCGGCGGACAGAGCAAAACCCGAGACGTAGGCGATGTAGCCGGGCACGAGCGGAATGACGCATGGCGAGAGAAACGCGAGGAACCCCGCGAGGAATGCGATGGGTAGCGCGAGGACAAGGTCACCCGAATAAACGATTTCGCCGACGTTGTCAATCACGGGGCGGCCTCGGCCACCACACGTTCGAGCATGTCTTCAAACATCGAACGGTCTGCGAGGAACCCGAGAACCCGAGCCGCGACTCGGCCGTCGCGATCGACGATGAAGGTGGTGGGGATTCCGCTCGGAGGGAGCTCACTCGCGAACGCGAGTCGCAATTCGCCGGTGTCCGCGTCGAGAATGCTGGGGTACGGAATGTCGAACGACTTCTCGAACGATTGCGCGCCCGACGCGTTGTCAAAGACGTTCACCCCGAGAAACAGGACGCCCTGGTCGGCGTACCCGGTGGCCAACTCGGCGAGGTCAGGGGCTTCCGCTCGGCACGGCGGGCAGGCCGCATACCAAAAGTTGACGACGAGCACCGATCCACGGAAATCCTCGGAACGTAGGGTCGAGCCATCCGTCGTGTCGCTCGATTCGAACGACACCGCGTCGCCCCGATTGGCGGGTGCGACCTCGGTCACGCTTCCATCGGCCGAGGTGAAATTCTCGTTGTTCGCGTCCACGGCGAGCGGATCATTCGAGACGCATCCGCCGAGGAGAACGAGAGAAGCGGCGAGGCTCGCCGCGACAATCATGCGATTCACACCGCCCCCGAATCCAACGCGCGGTCGACGTCGATCGCCTCGCGATAGTCGTACTCGACGAAATCAGCAGGGTGCACCTGGAAAGAGGTCACCGATGACAGCGAACAGCGTCGGGTGCCGGGCCAATGTGCCAACGGCTTGTCTGCCATTGCCCGCTGAACCATCCAAATGGGTAATTGGTGAGACACGATGACCACGTCACCGCCGTCTACCGAGTCGACCGCATCCCTCATCGCCGCCAGCATCCGCTGGGCGATTTCTCGATACGGTTCGCCCCACGACGGTCGGAACGGGTTCACCAGGAATTTCCAGAGGTCCGGCCGCGACACAAGGGATCGCCCGCCGTCAAGTCGCAAACCTCGGAATTCGTTCCACGGCTCGATCACTCGATCGTCGACGGTTGCGGTCAAGCCGGTTGCGGTTTCCCACGGTGCCATCGATTCACGCGCACGCTGAAGCGGGCTAACGATGAGCGCCGAAACACTGTCGAGCGGCAGGTGGCGAACGGCTGATTCCGCGAGTGTCCGGCCGTTTTCGGTGAGTCCAAAGTTCGGCAGACGCTCGTACAGCACGCCACCGGGGTTATTCACCTCACCGTGGCGCACGAGATGGACACGCTCGGCACTCACCCTCCCGATTGTAACCGCGCAAACTGTGGGCAACCCGCCCGCTACGCTGGAGATTATGGCTAAGCGTTCAACTGTGGCATCCCTTTCCGCTCTCCCTGATGGCGACGTTGTTGTCGCAGGGTGGGTCGACACCGTCCGTGACCAGAAGGCGGTTCAGTTCGTCATCTTGCGTGACGAGACCGGTGCCGTTCAGCTCGTCACGAAGGCGGTTCGTGAACTCGACCCTGAGGCAGCCGATTCGGCGGAACGCCTCGCATTGACGGAACTCATCGGAACGCTCAACGCCGGAACCTTTATTCGTGTCACGGGTCAACTCGCACACGACGAGCGGGTCAAGCTCGGTGGGCTCGAGGTCAAGATTTCTGCGCTCGAGGTCGTCGCCGAGGCGCAACCCGAGCCCCCGATCGCCGAGGACTCGAGCATCGACAAGCGCCTCGACTGGCGGTTCCTCGACCTTCGCCGCCCAGAGGCGAACCTCATCTTCCGTGTCCAGACCGTCTTTGAACACGCGATGCGAACCTGGTGGGTCGATAACGGCTTCATCGAGATCCACACCCCGAAACTGATGGCAAGCGCGTCAGAGTCACGCGCCGAACTATTTGAAATGCAGTATTTCGAGACGACCGCATACCTCGCACAGAGCCCACAGTTCTTCAAGCAGATGGCGCAGCCCGCGGGTTTCGGTGCGGTCTTCGAGATCGCTCCCGCGTTCCGCGCAGACCCGTCATTCACGTCACGCCACGCGACCGAATTCACGTCGATTGACGCCGAGATGTCGTGGGTTGATTCGCACGAGGACGTCATGGCGATGCACGAATCGGTCATCGTCGCCGGACTCACCGCCGTCGCCGAGAAACTTGGACCGCAGGTCGACGAAGCATTCGGTGTCCCGGTTGTCGTTCCAACGACGCCGTTCCCTCGCATCCCGCTCGCCGAGGCACACGAGATCCTCACAGCCCGCGGATATACCGTCCCCCGCGCCGATGGCGACCTCGACCCCGAGGGCGAACGGCAGTTGTCAGCGTACGTCAAGGAAACGTTCGGTCACGACTTCGTGTTCGTCACCGACTATTTCACGTCGATCCGCCCGTTTTATCACATGCGTCACGAGGGCGACTCGAACCTCACAAACTCCTACGACCTGTTGTACAACGGCACCGAGATCTCGACTGGCGCTCAACGCGAGCACCGAATTGATGTGTTAACCGCCCAGGCGAAGGACAAGGGACTCGACCCAGAAGAACTCGAGTTCTATCTCGATTTCTTCCGGCACGGCGTTCCCCCGCACGGCGGTTTCGGAATGGGCCTCGCCCGTTTCCTCATGTTGCTTTTGGGGCTGCCCTCGATCCGAGAGACGACGTATCTGTTCCGTGGGCCCAACCGACTTCTGCCTTAAGGGCTTGTTTAAAGAAGTGAGCCGGTCCCGCTAAGCGGTTCCGGCTCACTGACCCCCTTCGAAAAGGTCGAGTTCAGTGTATATCGAAATGTTCGTTTGAGCGAACATTCTTGAAAAGTTGAGCGAATCCGCCTTCGCTGCGTGTGGGGCGAAAAAGCCCCCGAGTCTCCTCGGGGGCCCTGGCGGTGCCGGTGGGATTTGAACCCACGGTGGACTTGCACCCACACATGTTTTCGAGACATGCTCCTTCGGCCGCTCG
>WLEN01000118.1 GCA_009704225.1 Actinomycetota bacterium
ATAGCGTCGAGATGCTTCCACCACGACGATGACTGAGTCCAGGCCTTCTTGCCCCAGCGTTCAACGACCTCGCCGCGATGGTCATCGTGACTGAAGAGCGGAACTACGGACACGGGCACTCCTTTGGCGTCGTGTGACAAGCCTAACCGCCAAATTATGGGCTACCGACACGAGTACGCTGACGATTGTGCACACGTCACTGAAGCCCGTTGTGGCCGTATTTGTCGGCGGGCTTGTGGGCAGCGCAGCGCGCATCGGTATCGCTCTTGTTGCGGGACAAATTGACGATTACTGGTGGCCCTACCCGACACTATTGGTCAACCTGATTGGTTCATTCGTGCTGGGGTATCTCGTCGCTCGACGCATGTCGTCCATTCCCACGTGGATGCACCTCGGCGTCACAACCGGATTTCTCGGAGCCTTCACCACCTTGTCCGCGATTTCGCTCGACGTCGCGGTACCGATTGTTCGCCATGGAGCCGTTCCACTTGTCGTCATGGGCTCCTACGCCATCGGATCCATCATTATGGGTCTCGTCTGTGCGATGGCTGGACTGCGGCTGGGCGCGCGCCGCTCGGGGGCGACATGATCGACGCCTGGTGGGTTCTCGCGCAAATCGTGGCGGGCGGGTTCGGCGCGATAGCCCGATTCGGCGTCATGACGGTCGTCCGTCCCGGCGTGTGGTCGCGGGGTTTGTTTGCGGTCAACGGGGTGGGAAGTCTCGCCGTGGGCATCGCGGCCGGTGCGTTCGCTACTCAGGTTCTTGACTGGACAATCGCGTCTCTCGTTCTCGCATTCGCTGCAGGTCTCACCACGTTTTCGACCCTGACTGTCACGGCGGCCCAACACATCGAGCGTCGTGAAATCTGGATCGGTGCGATCATGGTGACGTCGCACGTCGTCGGCGGAATAGTTGTGGCGGCACTTGGGTATATCTCCGCCATCGCTCTGCTCGGGTCGTGATATTCTGAACGTCTGACGCCCCGGAAACGACGATCGCCGGTGAGGCGAAATGTGTGAGGGAAAGGGGTCCACTATGGGCCGCGGCCGTCAAAAAGCGAAGCACACTAAGGTTGCGCGCGAATTGAAATACTTCAGTCCCGATACCGACCTGACAAAGCTCGAATCGGAGCTCGGGGCAAATCCGCGTCTCGACGAAGACCTGGCAAAGTGGCCGGAATATGCGTCACCGGCTTCGGCCAGTCCCGATGCGAACGCCGAGGATGACAACGACGACACTGACGAGGTTCAGTCGGCGTAAGTGCCGACAAGCCTTACGGCTCCGCCGTCGATTCCCTTGGCACTCGTGACATACCCGTCCACCGAGTGCTCGCGGTCCGAAACGTGACCGACGACCCAGGAATCGATCCCGGCAATCGTCCATTCCCGGGTCAATGTGCTGGCCGATTCGTGGGACACGACAGCGAGCATTCCGATACCGAGGTTCCATGTGCCTTCGGTCGATTCGAGCGGATCCCCCGCCCAGTCAACGAGAACGCGAAAGACGCCAGGCGGGCTCCACGTCGAGCGATCGAGGTCGACCCACACGCCCGACGGCAAGACGCGGGCGAGGTTCGCGGCGATTCCCCCGCCCGTGACGTGACTCAGTGCGTGAATCGCACCAGGGTGCTCGGCAAGAGAGTCCAACAGCGGTGTGGTGTACAAGCGGGTCGGCTCGAGCAGTTCTAGTCCGAGGACACGGTCAAATTCCGGAACCGTTGAATCAAACGCCAGCTTGCGGTTCGCAACGATGTGGCGCACGAGTGAATAACCGTTCGAGTGCAGTCCGCTCGATGCCATCGCGATAACGACATCGCCGGGCTGAACGCGCTCGGCGCCCAACATCTCGTCCGCTTCGACGGCACCGACGGCCGCGCCGGCGAGGTCGTAATCGTGTTCACCCAAAATTCCGGGGTGCTCGGCCGTTTCACCACCGACGAGCGCGGTTCCCGTCAGGGCACATGCCTCGGCGATTCCACGCACGATTTCAGCGATGCGCTCGGGAACCACTTTGCCGCACGCAATGTAGTCGGTCATGAACAGGGGCTTTGCTCCGACGACGACGATGTCGTCGACGACCATGCCGACCAGATCGTGACCGATGGTGTGGTGAACGTCGAGCGCTTGGGCAATGGCGATCTTGGTGCCGACACCGTCGGTCGACGTCGCAAGGATTGGGCGGCGGAAATCTTTGAGAAATGACACATCCATGAGTCCGGCGAAGCCGCCAACACCGCCGAGGATGTCAGGCCCGTGCGTCGCCGAAATGGCGGCCTTCATCAGCTCGACAGCTTTATCGCCCGCTTCGGTGTCGACACCAGCGGCGGAATATGAATTGGACGCCGTCACTGGGCAATTCTATCGGCCTCGTCGTCTGCTCGATGTGAGAGTATTGACCCGAAGCCGATGGGCATCGACACTCAGCCAAAGGAGATCCTCTCGACATGTGCGGCATCGTCGGAATCGTCTCATCCACGGCCGTCAATCAACAGGTCTATGACGCGCTCGCTCTTCTTCAACACCGCGGGCAAGACTCCACCGGTATTGCGACCTGTGAGGACACGACCCTTCACATGGCGAAGGCGAAGGGGCAGGTTCGAGAAGCCTTCCGAACACGTGACATGCGTGGACTGTTGGGGAATGTCGGGCTCGGCCACGTGCGCTACGCGACCCGCGGCAACGCGAATCGTGAATCGGAAGCACAGCCGTTCTTCGTCAACGCCCCCTACGGAATCATCCTCGTTCACAACGGGAACCTCACGAACACACGGGAACTGACCACACAACTTAACGAGGATGACCGTCGTCACCTCAACACGAATTCCGACACCGAACTTCTCGTCAATGTGCTCGCACACGAGCTTCAGGCCGCAACGACCATTGAAAAGTTCTCGCCCGACAACGTCTTCGATGCCGTCGCCCGACTGCACGAGCGTGTCGAGGGATCGTATGCCGCGATTGCCCTCATCGCCGGTCACGGGCTTCTCGCATTCCGCGACCCATTCGGAATTCGCCCGCTGATTTTGGGTCGGCGTAATGCCGGGCTTGTCGGAGCCGAGTGGGCCGTTGCCAGCGAGTCGCTCGTCCTCGAAGCCGGCGGTTACGAGATCGTTCGCGACGTCGAGCCCGGCGAAGCGCTCTTCATCTCGCAAGATGGCGAAATGGTTTCGCGACAGTGCGCACAAAACCCTGTTCTGATTCCGTGCTCGTTCGAGTACGTATACCTTGCGCGACCCGACTCGGTCATGAATGGGATTTCGGTTTACGAAGCACGCTTGCGCCTCGGCGACCGCCTCGCGGACACCATCGCGAAGTGGGCGACTGCTGGCGATATCGACGTTGTGATGCCTATTCCAGACTCATCGCGTCCCGCCGCATTGCAGGTCGCACGAAAGCTCGGGATCGAATACCGCGAGGGCTTCTACAAAAACCGGTATGTCGGTCGGACGTTCATCATGCCCG
>WLEN01000119.1 GCA_009704225.1 Actinomycetota bacterium
GTCGGCCGAGACCGCTTCATTGACCTTCTCGACCGCACTCACAATCGCGGCGAGTTCGCTCGTCAGCGTTGTGACCTCGTCGGGGGTCAAAGCAATTCGGGCAAGGTTCGCCAAGTGGCGAACGGTGTCCTCGGTGATGTCAGACATGGTTCTCCGTGCGTCGGGAATACCTCAATCCTACCGAGCCGGCTCGAGCGAACGTTTGACGCCGGCGGTTTCGAGAGGATACTGACATCATGCGAAAAATCGTCCTGAGTGTTATCGCCTCGGCCGCCCTGTTCCTCGCGGGCTGCACCAATCCCCCGGTTCAGAGTTTCGAGGGAAAATGGTTGCTGACATCCGCAACCGACGCTCAGGGGACGTGGGCCGACGGCGTCGTCGGAGCGACTCTCGTCACAATCGAAGACGACCATATCTCTGGTCAAATTTGTAACAACTGGGGAGGCGACATCGCAATCACCGGTTCAACAGTAGTTGTGGGTTCCCTGTACTCGACAAAAATGGCCTGCGACAAACCTGATGGAATCATGGACTTAGAAATGCGCTTCCTTGATGACCTGTCGCTCGTCACGTCTATCGAACTAGTCGACGGGACACTTCATCTGTCGGGTGGCCCAGTCGACCTCGAATTCGTTTCGGATCCAACTAGCTAGAGACCGAGGGTCCCGGCGAAGTCGGCGGCCTGCACGATTCGAATTCCGAGTTCAAGCGCCTTTGCTTCCTTTGAGCCGGCACCTTCGCCAACGAAAACGATGTCCGTCTTCTTGCTCACGCTGGACGACACTTTGCCACCTGCGTGACGAACCGCTTCCTCTGCCGCGTCGCGCGTGAAGCCGGGCATGGTGCCTGTCACGACTACGGTCATACCGGCGAGAGGGCCATCAACCGCTTCCGCAGCGGCTCCGGGTCCGGGGTGGCCGGGAATTTCGAAGGGAACCCCAGCAGATCGCCAGCGCGTCACAATGTCGCGATGCCAGTCGACCTCGAGCCATTCGACGAGGCTCGAGGCAATAATCGCGCCCACGCCATCGACCGCGGACAGTTCGTCGACGGTCGCGGTTTCAATGGCGGTGAGTGAACCGAAGTGATTCGCGAGAGCTCTCGCTGCGACTGGACCAACGTGTCGAATGTTGAGCGCCACGAGAAACCGCCACAGGTCTTTCGATTTCGCGTCGGCAAGACCCTTGACGAGCTTGAGCGCGTCCTGCGACGGAACGAGTTCCTTCTTGACCGTGGCTCGAAATGGAGTTTGGATGACGGGTTGCCCTGTCCTCTCGTCGAGCTTGGCGAGTCCGGTCTCGGCGTCCTTCACCGTGACCTCGATCGGAAACAGGTCGTCGATTGTCAGGTCAAACAACCCTGCTTCGCTCGAGAGCGGCGGGGTTGCTGGAACGATGGGTTGAGTCAGCGCAGCAGCCGTAACTTCGCCGAGCCCTTCGATGTCGAGAGCGCCGCGGCTGCCGATATGTTCAACGCGACCGCGCACTTGTGCCGGGCAGTGTTCCGTGTTCGGGCACCGGAAATCGATATCGCCCTCTTTCGCCGGGGCGAGGTTCGCGCCGCACTCTGGGCAAGCAGTCGGCATGACCCATTCGCGTTGCGTTCCGTCGCGCAGTTCAACGACGGGGCCGAGGATTTCAGGAATGACGTCGCCGGCCTTCCGCAAAACAATCGTGTCGCCGAGCAACACTCCCTTTTGAACGACGACATCTTTGTTGTGAAGAGTCGCCTGACGCACGACTGAACCAGCGACGGTGACCGGCTTCATCACCGCATAGGGCGTTGCGCGACCGGTTCGACCGACCCCAACAACTATGTCGAGCAAGACCGTGTTGACCTGCTCAGGCGGGTACTTGTAAGCGATTGCCCAACGTGGCGCGCGGGACGTCGCCCCGAGGCGGTCGTGGAGTTCGAGATTGTCGAGCTTGACAACAACCCCGTCGATCTCGTGCTCGAGGTCGTGACGGTGATCGCCGTTACGTTCCACATAGGCGTTCGCCCCGGCCACATCGGGAACCACGGTCCAGTGAGGCGACGTCGGCATCCCCCACATCTTCAGGAGGTCATAAATCTCAGATTGGTTCCCGACAGGCGGATTGTTCCACGCCCCGATTCCGTGAACGTAAAGGCTCAGGCGCTTCAGACGATCCTGCATGAGTTCCAGCTGGCGTTCGTTTTTGGACTCTGCTTTTTGCCGAAGACTCCCCGACGCGGCATTGCGAGGGTTTGCAAAGGTCTTCTCGCCGAGCGTGGCTTGTCGTGCATTAAGTTCGTCAAACTCGATGGTTCGGAAAAACACTTCACCTCGAATCTCGACGACATCGGGGTGACCATCGCCAGTCAATTCTTGTGGAATCGAGGGGATGAGCCGAACGTTCTCGGTCACGTCTTCACCCGTAATGCCATCACCACGCGTCGCCGCCTTGACGAGGATGCCGTTTTCATAACGCATGCTGAGCGCAAGTCCGTCGATCTTCACTTCACACAACCACCGCACCGGCTGGCCGGCATCGCGTTCGGTCTTGGCCATCCATTCGCTGAGTTCCTCGACCGAAAACACGTTGTCGAGGCTATACAAACGGTCAAGGTGCACGACCGGGTCGAACAGCGTCGAGTTCGTTCCGGCGACACGTTGGGTAGGACTGTCCTGACTTTGGACTTCAGGGAATTCCCGCTCGATCTCATCGAGCCGGCCCAACAGTTTGTCATAATCTGCATCCGCAACGAGCGACTCGTTTCGGGCATAGTAGGCATCCGCGAGTTCCGCGATAGTGTCCCGCAATTTCGCGGCCTGCGCGTGCGCCTCTGACGGCGTCATTCCCGACACAGGTCGGTCATCGAGCGGTTCCGCGGTCACGCTTCAATTCTACGAGCGAGCGCACCTGCAACAGCGTGGATACCCACGGCAGTGTCTGTCCCCCGCCCACTTCCATCACGTTTGAGGAAACCAATTGCCACATTTCCCACCTTCCTGGAAACTAAACGCCCCGGGCGGGCGATGTGATGCGCAAACACACGTTTGGTTTCCACGAACGTCGGTGATTGGCCAAACCGTTTCCACAAACGGAGAAGGCGCGAGCGAAATACGCCGGATTCTGCAGACATTCTGGATTGTTTGAGCGCTAGCGCGGTAAATCGACCAGTGGTCTGCACTAACGAACTGTTGGACGCGATTTGTCTGCAGAAACAGGTGGGTGGCCGGATATCGCAGTGCCAGGGCATGCTGTCGCAGGGACTACTGGACGCCGAGGATGTCGACGACGAACACGAGGGTGTCGCCGCCCTTGATTTGATCACCCGAGCCCGTGTCTCCATAGCCGAGTTCACTCGGGATGATGACGACGACCCGCGAGCCGACCTTCTGACCAACTAGTGCGTCGTGGAAGCCCTGGATTACGCCCTGGGTACTGAACGTCGCGGGTTCGCCACGGTCGAA
>WLEN01000012.1 GCA_009704225.1 Actinomycetota bacterium
GCTTTAAGTTGCGCCTCTTCGTCGACTGCGATGCACGAGTCAATGATCGGTTCGAGCGCGCCGTTCATCACCTGATCGAGGTTGTAGGACTTGTACCCCGTGCGGTGATCGGCAATCCGGTTCTCGGGAAAGTTATACGTGCGAATTCGCTCCGAACGGTCCATCCCCCGAATCTGGCTCTTGCGGGCATCGCTCGCGACCGCATCGCGTTCTTCTTGCTGGCGCGCGAGCAGGCGCGCGCGCAGAACGCGCATCGCCGATTCCTTGTTCTGGATTTGGCTCTTCTCGTTCTGACACGAGACGACGATTCCCGTCGCAATGTGCGTGATTCGAACAGCCGAGTCGGTCGTGTTGACAGACTGGCCACCGGGGCCACCGGAGCGGAAGACATCGACACGTATGTCATTTGGGCTGATCGCGACCTCTTCGGGTTCGTCAACCTCGGGAAAAACGAGGACACCCGTCGTCGAGGTGTGAATTCGGCCCTGCGCTTCGGTTGCGGGGACTCGCTGAACGCGATGAACTCCGCCTTCGTATTTGAGTTTCGCCCACGCGCCGTTAGCGGGCTCAGTCGCGTTGGTCTTTATTGCGAGCTGTACATCTTTGAAGCCGCCGAGATCGCTGTCGGTGCGGTCGAGAATCTCGACGCGCCAACCACGACTGTCGGCGTACTGGGTGTACATGCGAAGCAGGTCGGCGGCGAACAAAGCACTTTCCGCACCACCTTCACCACCCTTAATCTCCATGATGACGTCTCGACCGTCGTCGGGATCACGAGGGATGAGCAAACGACGAAGCTTCTCTTCGAGCTCGGTGACGCTCGCTTCCATTGGCGCAATCTCAGAAGCGAACACCTCGTCATCCTTGGCGAGTTCCTTGGCTGCCGCGAGATCGTCGCGGGCCGCGGACAACGCTTCGTGCGTTGTGACGATCTGATTCAACTCCGAATAACGGCGATTGAGTTTCTTCGCGCGTGCCGGATTCGTGTGAATCGCCGAATCAGCGAGTTCCACCTGAAGAGCGACGTGTTCCGCGACGAGGCCGTCGATTGATTCGAGCATGAGAAACCCTTAGAGGGTGACGACTGCGGTGGCGATATCGAGGAGTTCGTCTCGAACCGCACCAGAGAATCCGTCGGTCTGGTTATCGATTGTGGCAATGACGGTAAGCGAGCCACCTGTCTCTAGTGCTCGCCCTGCGCCGAATAGGCGCTTGGTGGCCGAGAACACGGCGGCGTCAACTGCTCCGTCGCCGAGGGGACGTGAGCCCTGAATGACCGCCAGCTGGTTCTTGGAGACACGAGTCATCGAGTCGATGAGTACGACAACGTGATGTCCCTTTTCGACGAGTCGCTTCGCCCGCGCGATGGCGAGATCGGCGACGGTCACGTGTTCGTCTGCGTGGCGGTCATAAGACGAGGCGCTGACTTCTCCGCGAACGCCACGGCTAAGTGCCGTCACGTCCTCGGGCAAGCCCTCGGAAACGACGACCATGAGGTGGGCGTCCGTTGCGCTTGCCGAAATCTCGGCCGCGAGGTCTCGAATCACAGCGGTGCGACTCGCGCCCGCGGCAGCGTCAATGAGAACGCGGTCACCCTTCTTAACCGAACCGAAACGACCTTTCAAACCCAGTCCCTCGCTCGCGTGAACAGCGACGAGGTCGTTGAAGTCGTCGCGGACGACGGCTTCTTCTGGTGCTGCGCCGTTCACAAAGTCGATCGTTGCGAGGGCGTTGTACTTCTGACGGTTTTGGAAGTCGTTGTCGCGAGGCTGGCGGATTGCCCCAACAATGGCGTCACCCTTGCGAAGGTTGTATTTCTTGACCTGACCGAGCGCGACATAGATGTCAGCGGGGCTAGCGAGGTAGCCAGCAGTTCGAACGAAGGCGTAGTTGTCGAGAATGTCCAAAATTCCGGCAACGGGGATGAGAACGTCATCATCACTCACGCCATCAAAATCATCGTCACGTCCACGGCCGCGCTTGCGGTTGCGCTGGCGACTGCGACCGTTGTCCGCCTGAGCGTCATCGGACTCGGAAGAATCCGCGCTATCCGATGCCTCGGCATCGCCGGTTGCGCTGGCGGCCGTGCGCCCACGACCGCGACCGCGGGTACGGCGGCCAGCGGGGGCTTCCCCGTCGCTTGCTGTATCGCCCGAATCGGGTGCCGACTCTGCGGCGGCAGGGGCGTCGTGGGTGACGACCTCAACCGGTGCGTCAGCGGACTTCTTGGTAGCCCGTCGCGGTGCGCGCTTTCGTGCTGGCGCTTCTGCACCATCAGCGGCGGGTACGTCTGTGATTTCGTTATCCATTGGTTACTCCTTGATGTGTCACGTCACTGTGAGCAATCGCACAACGCGATATTCAGTGAGGTGAATCGAAACCTGCTCGGGATTCGGTTAGAGACCGTCTCCATCGGGCAGTACCACAACTGTAGCACCCTTAAAGTCAACGGCGAGCATGAGGCATTCCCACCTTGTCTCTTTAGACCCATCAACGATGCTCGCCGCGCGTGCTCGTTCGAGAGGATCGTCGGTGAGAACGAGGACCGATGGCCCGGCTCCGGAAACCACCGCAGCAAATCCCTCGTCACGCAAACGACGAATCAAGGCAATTGTCTCCGGCATGGCTTCAGCACGATAATCCTGGTGAAGTTTGTCTTCTGTTGCTGCGTGCAACAGCTCAGGGCTTTGGAGGAGGGCCGCGATGAGGAGCGCAGAGCGCGACACGTTGAAGACCGCATCCTCGTGAGGAACCGTGTCGGGTTGCAGGTCTCGAGCTAACTTGGTGCTCATCGTCATGTCTCGAGGAACAGCAACCAATAGCGAAACACCGCGATGAACCGTCAACTTCTTGTGCTGGGGACCCGCTTCCGTCATCCATGCAATCGACAAACCCCCGAACAGAGCGGGTGCAACGTTGTCGGGGTGCCCCTCCATTTTCGTTGCGAGGTCCAGCAAACCCTGCGCATCAATATCGACAATGCCGTCGAGAAGACCCTTGGCAACCATGATTCCGCCGACAATCGCAGCCCCGGACGAACCCATTCCCCGACCGTGCGGAATTCGGTTGTCGCAGACGAGGTCGACAATCGGGACGGCGATTCCGAAATGCGCGAACGTCGCTGCCATCGATTGAACGACCAGGTTGGTGTCATCCGTTGCGACGGTGCCGTCTCCGACGCCACGAACGGTTACCCGCGTGACGCCAGCATCGAGAACGGTTGCCGTCAACTCGTCATAGAGCGACAGTGCGATTCCGAGGGTGTCAAAACCAGGCCCAAGATTCGCCGTTGTGGCGGGGACTTTGACGTGAACGGCTCGTCCGATGGGAACTGTTGACGACATCATGCACCCTTCGCGAGACCAAGCACGGCAGCGATTTCGTCGACGTCGACGGGGACGACCTGCGGCATCGCTTCGGTTCCGTCCGGACGCTTGAGGCCCCACTGCGGATCTTTCAGCCCGTGTCCCGTTACCGTGAGCACACAGATCGCACCCTTCGGGATGACACCGGACTCGGCGCGTTCGAGGAGCCCCGCGACCGACGCAGCCGATGCTGGCTCGACAAAAATTCCGACCTCCGCTGACAGGATTCGCTGTGCGGCGAGGATGTCGGCGTCACTGATGGCACCAAAATATCCATCCGAGTCCTCGCGGGCGGCAATCGCCAAATCCCAGGATGCCGGGTTTCCGATGCGAATCGCGGTGGCGATTGTTTCGGGGTTTTTCACGCGCTCACCGATCACAATCGGCGCCGAACCGGCCGCTTGAAAACCAAACATTCGCGGCAACACATCCGTCGCTCCGCGGGCAATCTCCTCGCGGTAGCCGCGATGGTAGGCGGTGTAGTTTCCCGCGTTTCCCACGGGGATGAAGTGGAAATCAGGTGCGCGTTCGAGAACCTCGACCACCTCAAAAGCCGCCGTCTTTTGTCCTTCGATGCGGTCATTGTTGACCGAATTGACGAGGTGGACGGGGTAGTTTGCGGCGAGGTCTCGAGCAATGTCGAGGCAGTCGTCAAAGTTCCCCTGCAATTGGAGAATCTCGGCATTGTGCGCCACGGCCTGGCTCAACTTGCCCATCGAAATCTTGCCCTCAGGAACAAGCACTGCTGCCGTGATTCCCGCGTGCGCGGCGTAGGCCGCTGCGGCTGCTGAGGTATTGCCCGTTGATGCGCAGATGACAGCCTTTGCACCCGCCTCCATCGCCTTCGAAATTGCCATCGTCATTCCGCGGTCTTTGAACGATCCGGTCGGGTTCATTCCTTCGTATTTGACATAGACCTTCGCGCCCGTGCGGTCAGACAGTGCCGGCGCATAAATAAGTGGTGTCCCGCCCTCGCCCAGAGAAATAATGGGAGTCTTGTCCGAAACATCAAGGCGATCGCGATATTCGTGAAGGACGCCTCGCCACTGATGAGCCATTACAGACCTTCCATTCGAATTACTCCCACGACGCGTTGGACAACGGCCGACGCCTCGAGGGCATCCACGGTCGCGGCAAGATCGGCTTCGATTGCCTCGTGAGTTCCAATGACCAGCGTAGCGGTGGCCACTTGTCCATCGACGCTGGTGACCTTTTGCTCAACCGACTCAACCGAGACGCCGTGGGTGGCGAAAAGCGACGCAATGTCGGCGAGCACACCGGGGGCATCGGTGATCTCGAGCGAGATGTGATACCGGGTGCGGATGTCCGCGATGGGCAGGATCGGGAATGTTGCGTGCGTGCTCTCTGCGACACCAGGCCCACCGATGACATGTCGACGCGCGGCGGAAACGAGGTCCCCGAGTACGGCCGACGACGTTTGAACGCCACCGGCGCCAGCGCCGTAAAACATCAGAGGGCCAGCAAGTTCCGCTTCGACAAAAACCGCGTTGTTCGCGCCGTGCACGGCTGCGAGCGGGTGAGTATCAGGAACCATCGCGGGGTAAACGCGTGCACTGACGCCTTCGGTGCCGTCCGCCAGGGAGACCCTCTCGCAAATCGCGAGAAGTTTCACGACATAACCGGCCTTACGCGCGGCGCGAACCTGGTCGCGGGTGATTTCGGTTATTCCTTCGCGATAGACGAGGTCGATCGGCACATGTGTGTGGAACGCGAGAGACGCGAGGATCGAGGCCTTTTGCGCGGCGTCGAATCCTTCGACGTCCGCACTGCTGTCCTCTTCCGCGTAGCCGAGCTTCTTCGCCATCGCGAGCGAGTCCTCCATTGATTCGCCCAGAGTGTCGATGCGATCGAGGATGAAGTTGGTCGTCCCGTTCACGATCCCCAGGATTCGCGTCACCCGGTCACCAGCGAGAGAATCCCGAAGCGGACGGATGATCGGAATCGCACCGGCGACGGCCGCTTCGTAATAGACCTGCGCGCCTACCTGAGCGGCGGCCTCAAAAATCTCGGTGCTGTGGTGCGCAAGAAGCGCTTTGTTCGCAGTGACGATGTCAGCACCCGCGTTGATTGCGTCGAGGATGAGTGTGCGTGCCGGCTCGATGCCACCCATGAGTTCGATGACGATATCGGCCTGACGAACGAGCGTGGCGGCGTCGGTCGTGATGAGGTGCGCGGGGATGTCCGCCGCACGCTTCGATTTCGGATCACGAACGGCGACACCGATCAACTCGATTCCCGCCCCGATTCGCGCGGCCAGTTCGTCGCCGTGATTGAGAATCTGGTCCGCTACCTGCGCGCCAACGCTTCCCGCGCCGAGCAGCGCGATTCGAAGGTTTCGATATTCAATCAATGGATTTCCTTAACGCTGGCGGACCTTCAGGCATTGAGTCAGTTTAGCGACTCGCGCGTCAGAATCAGGCTGTCCTCGGCAGCAACCCAGGCCAACATCGCGCATTTGACTCGGGCAACAAACTTTGAGACACCGGACAGTGCCGCAAGATCGCCGTACTCGTCTTCGGACAGGGAAATTGTTCCTCGGGATCGCATCGCATCGCGGAATCCGTTGGCGAATGACTCGAATTCGACGACGGACATTCCCGTTGCCTCGGACGTCATGAGCGACGCTGACGCTTGAGAAATCGAGCATCCCTTGCCCTCCCATTCGAAGGCGATGATGGTGGAACCGTCCTCCGAGAGTCGAACCGTCAACGTCAATTCGTCGCCGCAGGTCGGGTTGTATTGGTGTGAGGGGAATCCGCCGGGCTGCAGCCCATATCCCGCGCGCTTTTTGTTGTGGTCGAGGATGATCTGCTGGTACAAGTCGTCGAGTTCCATCAGCCCTCCCCGAAGTAATCGCGAACATCGGCGAGTGCCGCGACAGCGAGAGCGACATCGTCCGCAGTCGAATACATCCCGAGTGAGAACCGCGTCGATGAGTCAACGCCAAGGCGCTTGTGAAGAGGTTGGGCGCAGTGGTGTCCGACACGCGCCGCGATTCCTCGCGAGTCGAGGTATTGACCAACGTCGTGGGGGTGAACACCTTCGACGACGAAACTGACGAGCCCGACGCGGTGGGCACCGTTCGCGGTTCCCAAGATTCGAACGTTCGGAATGTCGGCGACACCGGCGAACAGGTATGCGCCGAGCGCTTCCTCGTGTTCCGCGATTGCGTCGACACCGACCGACTCGACAAAGCGAAGAGATTCCGCCCACCCGATTGCTTGAGTGAGTCGCGGAGTACCCGGTTCGAACTTCGCGGGCGCGGGCAGGTAATCGGACGAGTCGTAATCGACGCGCGTGATCATCGAACCGCCCGTCAAAACCACCGGCATTTCGGCGAGGATTTCCGACGTCCCCCACAGTGCGCCGATGCCGGTCGGGCCATACATTTTGTGAGCCGAAAACACAACGAAATCAGCTCCGTACGACTCGACGTCGAGGCGTCCGTGCGCAGCAGATTGACATGCGTCGATGACAACGAGTGCCCCTGCGGCTCGACCGAGGTCGGCAATCGCGCGCACGGGATTCGTGATTCCGAGCACGTTGGACACCGCCGACACCGCAACGATTCGAGTTCGATCAGAGATCACAGATTTCACGGCCTCGGCCGTCAACTCTCCGCCATCCGTAATGGGGGCAACGCGAATAACGGCGCCCGTCTGCTGGGCTACCTCTTGCCACGGGATTAGGTTCGCGTGGTGTTCAGCCTCGGACACAACGATCTCGTCGCCGGTCTCGAGAACGAATCGGGCGGGTGACCCGACAGACGATGCCAATCGAAAGGCGAGGGCGACGAGGTTGATCGATTCCGTCGCGTTAGATGTAAAAACGAGCTGGTTCGGCCGTGCACCGACGAACGCGGCGATCGATGCGCGCGCGTCGTCGTAAGCCTCGGTCGCTTCGGCGGCAAGCGAGTGGGCCCCTCGATACACCGCGGCGGTGTGTCGCAGTGCGAATTCGGATTCAAGGTCGACCGCAATTCGCGGTCGAAGGCTCGTCGCTGCCGTGTCGAGGTAGACAAGCGGATGTCCGCCAACTGTTTCTGACAGTTCGGGGAACTCCGCGCGAATCGCGGCACTTTGCTCGGGCGTGAACTGGTTCACATGCGCTCCGGTGCGCTGACGCCCAGCAGGTCGAGCCCGTTGCGCAAAACCTGACCCGCGGAATCGTTGAGCCATAGCCGCGTGCGGTGTGCATCGTCGACGTCGTCATCGCCCAGAGGCGTGACGCGGCAATTGTCGTACCAGCGGTGGTAAAACGCGGCGAGCTCCTCTAAATAGCGGGCGACGCGGTGTGGTTCGCGCAGCGTGGCCGACTGTGCGACAACGCGTGGGAAATCGGCCAGTGCATTCGCGAGGTCGGCCTCGGTCTGGTGGTCGAGCAGTTCGGCTCGAAACACTGAGAGGTCGACACCCGCGGTGGTCGCATTCCGCGCAACGGCGCAGGTTCGGGCGTGCGCGTACTGAACATAAAAGACCGGGTTGTCGTTCGACTTCTTGGTCAGGAGTTCCGGGTCCAGCGACAGCGGCGAATCCGCGGGGTATCGAGCGAGCGAATAGCGCAGTGCGTCAGTTCCAAGCCATTCGCGCAGGTCGTTCAGTTCGATGACGTTGCCCGCGCGTTTGGACAACTTTGCGCCATTGATGCTGACGAGTTGACCGATCAGGATTTCGATGTCTTTGTTGGGGTCATCGCCCGCCGCTCCCGCGAGCGCCTTGAGGCGATGAACATAACCGTGATGGTCAGCGCCCAGCAGGTAAATCTTGTGCTGGTATCCGCGGTCGCCCTTGGACAGGTAATACGCGGCGTCGGCAGCGAAATAGGTGTGGACACCGTTTCCTCGGCGAATCACGCGGTCTTTGTCGTCGCCGAAATCAGTGGTGCGAACCCACACGGCATCGTCATCGTCGTACACGTGGCCTTGTGCTCGGAGTCGTTCGATTGCCTTCTCCACCAGCGAGGTGTCGCCGCCGGCGTGCAGGTCGCGTTCGCTGAACCACACATCGAACTCGACATTGAATTGGGCCAACGAGTCCTTGATTTCCTGCAACTGCAGTTCGTACCCGATGTCGCGGGCGATGACGATTGCCTCGTCTCGGGGAAGGGCACCGAGGTCGGGGCGACGCTCAAGCGCGGTCTTACCCAGTTGTTGAACATATTCCCCCGGATACCCGTTCTCGGGGGTCGGATCACCGAGTGCTGCCGCAAGGACGGATTCGCCGAAGACGTCCATCTGTGCGCCGGCGTCGTTGATATAAAACTCACTGGCAACCGTCGCACCGGATGCCCGCAGAACGCGACCGATGGAATCGCCCAGTCCAGCCCAACGCGTGTGCCCAATGTGCAATGGTCCGGTTGGGTTGGCCGACACGAATTCGAGATTGATGGACTGTCCGGAAAGGGTGTCATTGTGCCCGAAGGTGGCACCCGCGGTCACGATGGTTCGAGCGATTTCGCCGGCTGCCGCTGCGTCTAGCGTGATGTTGAGGAATCCCGGGCCCGCGATGTCAACCGCCTTGATGCCCGTAATTGCCGAGAGTGCCGAGTGAAGCTCTGCGGCAACATCGCGTGGGTTCATGTCAATGCGCTTGGCGACCTTGAGGGCAATCGACGTCGCCCAATCTCCGTGATCGCGATTTTTCGGACGCTCAAGGGCAACCATCGAGTCGGTGATTTCCGTTGCAACCGCCGCATCGCGAGCGCCGATGACCGCGCGGGTTACCTCGGCAATGGCGGTACTCAACGCGTCGGGGTTCATACGTCCATCTTAAGTCGCTCGTCAGGTGAGTTGAGGGGTACCCCCTACAGGATTCGAACCTGCGACCTTCTACGCCGGAGGTAGACGCTCTATCCACTGAGCTAAAGGGGCTTGTGTCACCAGCGTACTACTGCGCAGAGTGCCGCTCGAGGAATTCGAACACCGCCCGATCGTCCACTCCTGGGAAACTTCCGCGGTGAAGTGGCGTGAGCACCTGAGAGTGCATCGCCGCGCTCGTCCACGTGTTTCCTGACCATTTCGCGGTGAGTTCGTCAGTCGGCAACACACAACATGTTGGGTCGGGGCAGGTCGACGACTTGCGATCGGCGGTGTCGCGTCCGCGGAACCACTTCGAGTCGGCAAAGGGCACTCCCACCGTGATTGAGAAACTGCCGTCGACTCCCGAGCCCGTCTGAGTCGACTCCCAGAACGTGCCATCGGGAGTGTCTGTGTACTGGTGGTATTCGGTTGTGCGATTGACGCGTTCGAGTGCAACTCGAGCACTCCACTGCCGGCAGAGCCGTTGTCCTTCGACGGCCCCGGTGACATCGGTCGGAATCGGCAGTCCGTCGTTCTCGTATGCCTTGTAAACGGCGCCATCATCGCCGACGCGAAGGAAGTGAACCGGAATGTCGAGATGACTCGTCGCAAGGTTGGTAAATCGCATCGACGCGAATTCGTGGGTGACACCGAACGCGTCACGAAAATCCTCCACGGCGATGTTGCGCTCAGCCTTCGCCTTGGTCAGGAATTCGACGGCTTGGCGACCCGGCATGATGGCGGCAGCGGCCACATAGTTGATCTCGAGGCGTTGCTGCAAAAACTCCGGATAGCTCGAGGGGACATTGTGCCCGAGGATTCGGTGTGCAATCGATTGAATCGCCATCGACCGAAGGCCGTGCCCACCGGGAATCGACGCGGGCGGAAGGTACACGTGTCCGTTGGCCCAATCGGTGATGCTGCGCGCCGATTCCGGCAGATCATCCACATAGATGATGGCGAGCCCGTAGCGCTCTGCCATCTGACTCATCTCGCGGTGGGTCAGAGCCCCCGTGGTGTGACCAACCTGATCCGACAGGTCTTGGCCAATCGCCTCGAGGTCCGGGCGGTAATTGTTGATGTCGCGCATCGCCCGCCGCAGTTCAGTGTTCGCCCGACGAGCTTCCTCGGGGGTCGCGATTGCGGTTGTCTCGCGACGAACGATTTCTCGGTGCAATCCCAGAAGCGCGTCGAGGGTTTCGTCGTTCATGGTCTTGCCAACACGAGTTGACGGAATTCCCAATCGCGTCGCGAGCGCCGAGTGTTGCAGTTCGTCTAACTCGAGTTCTTTTGCGCTGCGTTCATCCGGCGCCCCGGTTTCGAGAAGCGTGGCAACACTTACGCCGAGAGCCGCGGCGATTGCGGTGACGAGGCCGATCTTGGGTTCACGCTTTCCGTTCTCGATAATCGAGAGTTGACTTCCTGACAAACCCACCTTGTCACTCAGGGCATCGAGTGTCAGGTTTGCCCGCTGGCGGAAATGTCGGATTCGACGGCCCAGGGTTGGCGACGTTTTCATGGTGACAGATTACGCCAAAAGTTTCATAAAACGCAATAAATGGGTTTCTTTCGTTCGAAATTATCGGCGTGTTGGTTTTTTGCAGACAATTCTTAGGTCATGCCCCCGTTTTCGACCAGCACCGAGCGTCCGGCCACTGAAGTTGCCGGTGCGCTGCCAACATCTCGGGAGGACCTTCGCGATTGGGTGTCCGAAATCGCACGCTTGACCAAGCCCGCACGCATTCAGTGGTGCGACGGTTCACTCGGAGAGCGCCAGGCGCTCATCGCCGAGATGGTCGCATCCGAGACCCTCATCCCGCTTGATGGCGAACTTCGCCCGAACTCGTTCCTCGCACGAAGCAACCCCGACGATGTCGCCCGCGTCGAATCTCGAAC
>WLEN01000120.1 GCA_009704225.1 Actinomycetota bacterium
GCTCCGTTCTAACTAACTCTTCACGAAAAGGAATAATCATGGCAGGAAAGGCAACCGGCGACCGCCGCAAGCCGCGCGTGGGTAAGGGCGCTAAAGTGCTTCCCCCCGCACGCGCGATCAAGATCGACGTCATTGACTACAAGGACGTCGCAACCCTTCGCAAGTTCATTTCGGAGCGCGGAAAGATCCGTTCGCGTCGAATCACGGGCGTTTCGGTCCAAGAGCAGCGTCTCATTGCTCGTGCGGTAAAGAACGCACGCGAAATGGCGCTTCTCCCCTATGCCGGCGCGGGCCGTTAAGGAGAACACCAATGTCAAAACTCATTCTCACTCACGAGGTCACTGGCCTCGGCTCTGCCGGTGACGTCGTTGACGTCAAGAACGGCTACGCACGCAACTATCTCGTTCCCCAGGGCTTCGCAATTCATTGGACCCGCGGTGGCGAAAAGCAGGTGACGGACATCAAGCAGGCTCGGGCATCGCGCGCGCTCGCCTCACTCGATGACGCACAGGCCCTCAAGGCAAAACTCGAAAGCGCCACGATCACGGTCAAGGCGTCGGCGGGGTCCGAAGGCCGCTTGTTCGGTTCGGTCAAAACGGCAGACATCGCCGCTGCGGTAGCCGAATCAGGGCTCGGTGAAGTTGACAAGCGCACTATCGAGTTGGCCACCCCAATCAAGTCGACAGGCGCGTTCTCGGCGACTGTTCGTCTCCACGACGGAGTGTCCGCGACCCTCGCGCTCAAGGTGATTGCCCGTAAGTAGCTCTGCTATTGCATCGTGTAGCGCCCGTTTTCGGAAACGACGACGGGCGTTACAGCGTTAAGGGGACACACTCACCATGTGGAAAAGTTAAAGGTTCAACCTAAACTCTAAACAACTTTCCCCACAGCCAACGGAATGACTAAATATGCGGTCAGAGGCATTTTTTGGCTAATAAACGCGTTAGTTATCCCCACTTGTCCCCACGTCCTCCACAGAGTTGTTCGGCGTGGTAAACATTTTACTCACAGCGTTATCCCCAGCCTCGTTTGCGTCGGTTCGCCCGAATACGTAGCCTTCACCGTGTGCGTGTGGCGTGGCGTAAACCGATGTCGGTTCTCACGCACATACTAAAGAGCCCGAACGAAACGTTGACTCAGGAGGTGATCATCGATGGCAGGTCCGCAACTCGAACTGGTACCCGAAGGCACCGGTGACACTCGCGTTCCACCTAACGACCAAGCCGCCGAAATGAGCACGCTCGGCGGAATGCTGCTGTCGCCGGACGCCATTGTCGAGGTGCTTGAACTTGTCAGGGGCGAAGATTTCTATTTCCCCAAACACGAAATCATTTTCAACGCCATCAATACTGTCTTCTCGCGATCGGAACCCACCGACGTCATCATGATCACCGAACAGTTGACCCGTGATGGCAATCTCACCAAAATCGGCGGCGCGAGCTACCTGCACACACTCGAATCCTCGGTGCCGACCGCAGCAAACGCCAGCTACTATGCCAGCATCGTCGCCGACAAGGCCATCCTGCGAAAGCTCGTGCAGTCGGGAACTCGTATAACGCAGCTCGGATACGCCGCCGAAGGTGACCCGAGTGAACTCGTCAACGATGCCCAGGTCGAGATCTTCACGATTGGCCGCGCGGCGGGAGCCCAAGACGCCATCGTTCTTCGCGACGCGGTCAACATCGCCGTCAACGAAATGGAAGAACAAGCTAAATCGGCCAAAGAGGGCCTCGACATCCCCACGGGGTTTCGCGAGCTCGACGACGTCACGAATGGGCTACACCCCGGACAGCTCGTTCTCATCGCTGCGCGACCTGGCTTGGGAAAGTCCACGCTCGCACTCGACTTTGCCCGCTCCGCCGCTCTCAGATCAAACGTTCCAACCGTTTTCTTCTCGCTTGAAATGAGCGCGAGTGAAATTTCGCAACGCTTGTTGTCTGCTGAATCGAGCGTGCCTCTCAGTTCAATTCGTAAGTCAAAAGACCTCAAGTCTGAAGGCTGGAAACGAATCAACACCATCCAGTCGCGGCTGGATGACACTCCGTTGTACATCGATGACAGCCCTAACCTGACGCTGTCCGAAATCCGCGCCAAGTGCCGTCGCTTGAAGGCTCAACACGGCATCAAACTCGTCATTATCGATTACCTCCAACTCATGACCAGCGGCAAGAAGGTCGAAAATCGTCAACAAGAAGTGTCGGAGTTCTCACGGTCACTCAAGCTCTTGGCGAAAGAATTGGGCGTCCCGATTGTGGCGCTCTCTCAACTTAACCGCGGACCAGAAAACGCACCGGACAAGAAGCCACAACTGTCGCACCTTCGAGAGTCGGGGTCGCTCGAGCAAGATGCCGACATCGTGCTTCTTTTGCACCGTGAGCGTTTCGCAGAGCAAGGCGAAAACCGAAACGATGCGGAAATTCACATCGCCAAGCACCGCAACGGAGAGATGCGGGTGTTATCTGTTCTGTTCGAAGGCCACTATTCGCGTTTTAGCGACATGGCAAAGATGTAGTCGGAAAATCCTCAATTCGGAATCCCGTAGGCTTGACGCATGGCAACTGCACGAAACCGGATGGTGATTGTCACTAAGGGCCTTGAGGCAATTCGGCCGTATGCGCGCTACCTTGCGGCGCTAATCGCGGGGGTAGCAATTACCCTCACCGACGATCACTCGACCTATACCGGCCTCGAATGGCTTACATTCGTTGTCGTCGTTTCTCTGTTATCCCGGGGTGGGCCAACCACGCTGATGAACACCGTCGCGTGGTGGTCGACGTTGGTTGTCGCGGCGCTGGCCCTGCTGGGACTAATCGCAAGCCGGATGTCTCCGACCACCGCGCTGTCGTTGACGATCGCACTTGTGGCCTTTGAGACCTCTCGAGCCTTTACTCGCAGTGACCGAATCTGGCTCTGGTCAACCGGAGTGCTGGCGCTAGGACTCTCGATTCTGTACTTCACCATCGATGCAAACGACAGGACCGCCGCCGGACTGACCGGTGGTTGGGCAATTATTGCCGGTATTTTTGGGCTGATAGGCGTGATTGATTCCCGAGTGAAAGCCCGTCGTTCGGCGCAAAAAGTGAAACCCTCGAAATCGACGACAACAAAGGCGAAAACCCGTGGCTCGAAGCGATAAAACCCGACCAGCCGAACTTGTCGGACTGGCTTCCGTGGCGGGGTTGTTCCTCGGCGGCATCGTGCTGATGGTCACTCGAGACTTCGCCCTTTCCGCTATCGCCGGCGGCGGCGGATTTGTCATCACCATTATTAGTCTCGCAATGATGGTCCTCGCGATGAGCCCACAGTTGCCGAAATCGGACAACAACCCGCACGATTAGTTGAGGTAATCGACCAATTTTGAGGCGAGCCCGATGTAGGTCGCCGGAGTGAGTTCGAGCAGCCGCGCCTTCCCTGCCGTCGACATATCGAGGCC
>WLEN01000121.1 GCA_009704225.1 Actinomycetota bacterium
GCTCCGAGAAATCCAGTTGTAACTCCGAGGCGCATCCAGGTGGGCGCTGACGACATGCGCCGAGCGACGAGATACCCCAGCACGAATGAACCGACCAGGTTGACCACAAGTGTCGGGTAAGGCCACCAGTAATCGTCAAATCGTCCCGCAACAAGAGCGATACCGATGCGCGCTGCGCTACCCGCAATCCCACCGACAAAAACGGCTATAACGGGCTTCAGTGACGTGTGCACAATCGCCAGCGTACTCGTGTCGGTAGCCCATAATTTGGCGGTTAGGCTTGTCACACGACGCCAAAGGAGTGCCCGTGTCAGTAGTTCCGCTCTTCAGTCACGATGACCATCGCGGCGAGGTCGTTGAACGCTGGGGCAAGAAGGCCTGGACTCAGTCATCGTCGTGGTGGAAGCATCTCGACGCTATTGGCCGTGACGCGTTCCTCGCCGAAGGTGTCGCGCTCAAGGTCGAGTATTTGGGTGCGAAAGACGCCGAATTAGCCGTAACGGACTCCGCCGTCGTTGCCCTCGTCCTTCGGCACAGGACCTGGATCACGCAGGGTTGGGGTGGGGTCGAGCCCAGTGCTGAGCAATTCATCGGCCTTGGGAACATGTATGTCGCAGACGAGCGCTTCGCTCGTCATTACGGCGGTATTGAGGGTGCTCGCTATGTTCGCGACGCAATCGTCGCATGGGTCGCGGCAACCCCGCAGTCGTCGGAATCATCCAGCTCAAGCCGCTATTCAGCTAAAGGAACAACCTCGTGAACCGTCTCGCCATATTCAGTCTCAGGAATCGCGCACTCATCGCCCTGGTCACTGTTGTTGTTGCGATTTTTGGTGGCATCGCTATGTCGCTTCTCAAACTCGAGTTGATTCCCTCGATTACGTTTCCACAACTCGTCGTCGTTACGAACTACCCAGGCGCATCTCCTGTCATCGTCGAAAAGGAAGTGTCGACCCCGATTGAAACGGCGATTCAGGGAGTCAACGGACTCGAATCGACGACCGCGACGTCGCAGAATGGTCTGTCTCAAATCACGGCGGCATTTGCGTACGGCACGAGTCTTGAATCGGCAGAACAAAAGGTTCAACTGGCGATCAACCGCATTTCTAACCTGCTTCCGGCCGGAATCGAGCCACAGGTTATCGCCGGGTCATTCTCGGACATCCCCGTCCTTCAAATGGCGGTGACGAGCGATCTCGCCCCCGATCAGCTGAACCAAGCCTTGAAAGACATCGCGGTTAAAGAACTGACCAAGTTGGAGGGCGTTCGAGACGCCGCGGTGTTTGGCGCTAACGGTGAACACATCGCCATCGTCCCCAACGATAAAGAGTTGGACCGGCGTGGATTGACGACCACCGACATCCAAACCGCACTTCAGACCGCCGGAATTCGAATCGGTGCGGGAAGCGTTATGTCCGCAAATGGCGAACTGTCAATTGTGTCGGGTACCCCTCTCGCGAGCCTCCGTGACATCCGCTCAGTCCCCGTCACGATTCCCTACAAGCCGCCGGCAGTCACCGTGCCGAAAGTGCCTGATTTTCCGACCATTTCAGTCAGTCCTCGATTGAGCGGTACGTGGAGTTTGGACGAATTGAACGGTGGAGAGTGCATCGAGCCCTACGAGCCCGGAACTACCCCGGCTTCCTACACCGTCGTAGAGTGTGACATCGCCCACTCGGCGCAACTTGTTCGCGTCGGCGACCTGCGTACGGATGCGGGAATCCCAATTTATCCCGGGGACGCGGCTATCGGACCTGTCGCAATGGGCGAGTGCATTTCATCGGGAGTCATCTCGGCGACGGCAAAAGCAACCTACCCGTTATTGACCACAGCCCCGTTGCTGACGACTGATTTCTTCTACCCGACGAGCCAGACCCAATGGAACAAGGGGAACACGTTCTATTACTGCATTGCTCACAGTTTCTCCGTTGAACCCGTCACGGAAAGCGTCGCAGGCAGCAGGGTGAACACCGTTGTACCCGCCGCGCCCGCAATCCCTGGATCCTCCGCGAGCAGCCCGTCATCATTCGCTGGCTCGACGACGACGCCGACAACGCTCTCGGTCACCACGATCGGTGAACTCTCCCGCGTGTCGATTCAGCCCGATGTCATCACGTCAATTTCGCGTGTCAACGGCCAACCATCGCTGACTCTCGCCATCACGAAACGTGCCGATGCGAATACGGTTGACGTGTCTCGTGCGGTTGTCGCGGCCCTGCCCGCGATCACCGACCTGCTCGGTAACGGCACCGAATTCACCGTTGTCTTTAATCAAGCACCGTTCATCGAGAAGAGCATCGAGTCACTCGCGATTGAAGGGCTCCTCGGGTTAGTCTTCGCGATCATCGTGATTCTCGTCTTTCTATTGTCGATTCGATCGACGCTTGTCACCGCGGTGTCAATTCCGACGTCGTTGTTGCTCACGTTCATCGGTATGTGGGCCAGCAACTTTTCGCTCAACATTCTCACTATCGGCGCGGTCACGATCTCGATCGGTCGAGTTGTCGACGACTCGATCGTGGTCGTGGAAAACATCAAGAGGCACCTGTCTCTTGGTGAAGAACGCATGGTCGCCATTCGAGACGGCGTTAAAGAGGTCGCCACCGCGGTCACCGCATCGACCATCACGACGGTCGCCGTGTTCCTTCCGCTGGCTTTCGTTGGCGGTTTGTCCGGCGAGCTATTCCAACCATTTGCCGTCACGGTGACGATCGCACTACTCGCGTCGCTGTTCGTGTCGCTGACCATCGTGCCCGTTCTGGCCTATTGGTTCCTCGGTGACAAGAAGCCGAAAAAGAATGTGTCGACAAAGCCGACGAAGCCGACGAAGCCCGCCAAATCGGGATTGGAAGACAACGACTTCTTGCAGCGAAACTACCGCCCGATTGTCCGTTGGACCATCACGCACCCGCTTGCGACGATGCTGATCGCAATCCTCACACTAGGAGGGACCCTCGCACTCGCTCCGCTGATGAAGACGAACTTTGTAGGGGGAAGCGGCCAGTCAACGATTACTCTGACTCACTCGACGCCGGGCGGGCTCACACTCATGGACCGCGCAGCCGTCGCCGAAGACGTCGAAGCGAAACTACTGGACTACCCCGGTATTGAAACCGTGCAGACATCGATTGGTGGCGGAAATGGCTTCGCCGCTTTCAACGGCCAGGCGGGAAATATCATTTACCAAATCACTATCTCGGATGAGGTGGACGCTGATCTGGTTCGCGCCGAAGTCACGCGTGACTTGGAAACCATCACCGATACGGGCGAAATTGTGTCTGCTCAGGGTGGTGCGTTTGGTTCACAGACCATTGACATCACCGTGAAAGCCCCGTCGGAAGAGACACTTACCGCGGTCACTGCAGCCATCGCCACGGCGGTCACCGAGACGAAATCCGCCGATAGCGTCACGACGTCACTCGATGACAC
>WLEN01000122.1 GCA_009704225.1 Actinomycetota bacterium
ATCTACTCCAGCGAGACGTGCCATGAGGCTGCTCCTAGTGATTGAAGAGGTCTGTGCCAACATCGTTCCCGAGCCTCTTACTCGGGTGGTCCCCCACGAATGGGTTGTGATGCGGCGAGTTTATGTGTTGAGTTGTTGAGGTGTTCGTTAGCCCTGGCGTTGCTTGTGGCGAGGGTTTTCGCAGATCACCATGACGTTTCCGTGGCGACGAATGACTTTACATTTGTCGCAGATCGGCTTGACGCTTGGATTGACCTTCATTGTGTTCTCCTGTTTCGCTGGCGTCGTACCCGGTGAATTCCGGGCCGTTCCTTCTGCGTGGTTACTTGTAGCGATAAACGATTCGGCCCCGTGAGAGGTCGTAGGGGCTAAGTTCCACAATCACGCGGTCCTCGGGGAGGATGCGGATGTAGTGCTGGCGCATCTTGCCCGAGATATGTGCGAGGACCTTGTGGCCATTCGCTAGTTCGACCCGAAACATTGCATTGGGCAATGCTTCTACGACCGAGCCTTCAATCTCGATAACGCCATCTTTGTTAGCCATGTTTCCGTTCGTTAGCTGCTCACAACCACACGTCGTGCGGTCGGTGGGAAGCGCCACGGGGGCACGACACACCAAAGTACGACAATACGCCACAAACGGCGGTTTTGCAAGTAGACGTTAGGCGCGGAGACCCCGAAGGCCAAGGGCTTCGACGATTCTGCCCGTCACGTCGTCGATTGATCCAATTCCATCGACGCTGACGAGAATTTGGCGGCCCCCGTAAACCTGGATAAGTGGTGCAGTCTCACGAGCGTACAACTCGAGCCGATTGCGCATGACGCCTTCGTTATCGTCGGTGCGGCCCTGTTCGGTTGCGCGCACACGGATCCGATCAATGACGATGTCGGGGTCGACCGTGAGTTCCACGACGACATCTAGCTGGTGACCCTGGGCGGCGAGTACTTCGTCCAAGGCACGGACTTGGTCGAGCGTTCGTGGGTAGCCGTCGAGCAGAAACCCACTCGTGCAATCATCATGCGACAGGCGATCGGCAACCAGCGCGTTTGTCAGACTGTCGGGGACGTATTCGCCCCGATCCATAAAGCCCTTAGCCTCGACACCCAGCGGCGTCTCGTCGCGAACGTTCGCCCGAAAAATATCGCCCGTCGAAATCGCGGGGATACTGAAGGCTTTCGACAAGAGAACCGCCTGAGTCCCCTTACCGGCCCCGGGAGGGCCAACGAGGAGCATGCGGACCATTAACCGAGCAGTCCTTCATAGTGACGCTGTTGGAGCTGCGCGTCAATCTGTTTCACGGTCTCGAGTCCGACACCAACGATGATGAGGATTGATGTTCCGCCGAAGGGGAAGTTTTGGTTCGCGCCGATGGTTGCCAGTGCAATGAGTGGAATGAGCGCCACAACTCCGAGATAGAACGCTCCGGGAAGCGTGATGCGGGACAAAACAAAGTCGAGATACTCAGCGGTTGGACGACCGGCGCGAATACCGGGAATGAATCCGCCGTATTGCTTCATATTGTCGGCGACCTCGATCGGGTTGAACGTGATGGCCACATAGAAGTAGGTGAATCCGACAATCAACAAGAAGAACATCGCGGTGTAAAGCGGCTGGTCGCCGCTGGCGAGGTTCGCGCTAATCCACAACACCCAATCAGGCGCGACGGTGCCGGCGGCCGGTTGATTGAACTGGGCGATGAGCGCGGGAAGGTACAAGAGCGACGAGGCAAAGATAACGGGGACCACACCGGCCATGTTCACCTTGATGGGGATGTAGGTGCTCGTTCCGCCATAAGTTTTGGTTCCGACAACACGCTTGGCGTATTGGACCGGAATGCGGCGCTGTGACTGCTCGACGAAAACGACGGCCGCCATGATGACGATTCCGATTGCGATGACGAGGAAGAAGATGCTGTTTCCTTCGGTGCGCTGGATTGCCCACAACGAAGTGGGGAAACCAGCTGCGATGGACGAAAAGATGAGAATTGACATTCCATTGCCAATGCCGCGTTCGGTGATCAATTCCCCGAACCACATGATGAGGCCGGTTCCCGCCGTCATCGTGATGACGATCAACAGAATCGAATACCACGCATCGCTTGTGATGAGCTGCGTGCACTCGGGAATGCTCGAGGAAGCGCCAAAGAGTTGCCCGCTTCGAGCTACCGTGACCAGCGTGGTCGACTGCAGAATTCCCAGGCCAAGCGTGAGATAACGGGTGTACTGCGTCAGCTTGGACTGCCCAGCCTGGCCTTCTTTGTGGAGAGTTTCGAAGTGCGGGATAACAACACGAAGGAGCTGCGTGATAATCGACGCCGTGATGTACGGCATGATTCCCAGGGCAAAAATCGACAGCTGGAGGAGAGCGCCACCCGACAACATGTTGACGAGTTCGTAAATGCCGTTAGTGCCGGCACTGCCAGCAAGACACGTTTGAACGTTGGCGAAGTTTACGAATGGTGCGGGGACGAACGAACCAAAACGGTACAGAAGAATCATAACGAGAGTGAAGCCGATCTTCGTCCGAAGATCGGGGGTGCCTATGATTCGACGAATTGCGCTGAACACTAGTCCTCCTGTGACAGGCCTCACGGCCAACTCTCTAAATCTAGTAGAAAACGGGCCGAGGGGAACCCCGGCCCGTTTCACTGACTATTTGATTGAACCGCCAGCGGCGACAATCTTTTGTTCTGCGGACTTGGATACCTTATCCACCGTCACGGTGACGGCAACCGAAATATCGCCGTTTCCAAGAACCTTGACCTTCTCGTTCTTGCGAACGGCACCCTTTGCCACGAGGTCGGCGATGGTGACATCTCCGCCCTTGGGGTAGAGCTCGGTGATGCGGTCGAGGTTGACAACCTGGTATTCGACGCGGAAAGGGTTCGTGAATCCACGAAGCTTCGGCGTACGCATGACGAAGTTGAGGTTTCCACCTTCGAGACCTCGACGAACCTGGTAACGGGCCTTCGAGCCCTTGGTACCACGTCCAGCAGTCTTTCCCTTCGAGCCTTCACCGCGGCCTACCCGAGTGCGAGCCTTCTTGGAACCTGCGGCCGGGCGGAGGTGGTGCAACTTCAGAAGTTGAACCTTCTCGCCCGTTTCCGAGGCGGCGGGCTTTGCCTTGGCCGGAGCCTTGGCAGCGGGAGCTTTCTCGGTCACGTCGGCGACGGGCTTCGCGGCAGCCTTCGGTGCAGCGGCCTTGGCCGGAGCCTTGGCAGCAGGGGCTTTCGCAGCAGCAGGTTTTGCGGCAGCGGCCTTGGCAGGCGCCTTCGCGGTGGCCGGCTTAGCGGTGGGCTTCTTTTCTTCAGCCATTACTTCACTTCCTCAACAGTGACGAGGTGCGCAACGGTGCGAACGTAGCCCCGGTTAACCGAGTCGTCCGGACGGAGAACCGTCTGCCCAATGCGCTTCAGTCCGAGG
>WLEN01000123.1 GCA_009704225.1 Actinomycetota bacterium
CTCACCAACGGCGTAATTTACGCGATCGTCGTCTCCGCGACGAACACGGTCGGTAATGGTGGGCCGTCGGAACACGTGAACGTTACGCCGGCTACTGTTCCCGATGCTCCTCGTGCGATCACCGCCCTGAGGCAAGATAAAGGGGCCGTCGTTTCATGGACCGCACCGCCAAATGACGGCGGAGACCCCCTCACCGGGTATCGAGTGCAGGTTCGAGCAGGCAGCCAACAGCCGACTAGTTTCGTCACAACGGAATCGCAGTATTCGATACAAGGGCTTGAAAACGGAACCACATACGACGTAACGGTAAGAGCCATCAATTCCGTCGGCGACAGCGTCGCGTCAGAATCGACTCTCGTCACTCCGGCTACTGTTCCCGATCCACCGACATTGCTGAATGCCACCGCAACCGATGGTGGGGCAGAACTCGATTGGTCCGCCTCATCGAACGACGGTGGAGACCCCATCACTGGATATCGCGTTCGCATCTGGAGGGATATCGTCGTCATTGCTGAATTTGAAACTCCCGTCACGAGTGCTTCCGTGCCCGGACTCACCAACGGTGTCGAATATCGCATTACCGTGGCGACGGTCAATGCCGTTGGTGAAAGCGTCGCTCAGCAATCTGCATTTGTGACGCCAATCTCGCGACCCGTCGTAGAACCGCCCATCCTAGAACCACCCGTTGTGGATCCTCCGATTGTGGATCCTCCAATTGTTGACCCGCCCGTCGTAGACCCACCGATTGTGGACCCACCGATCGTTGGACCACCCATTGTGGATCCTCCGATTGTTAACCCGCCCGTCGTAGAACCACCCATTGTGGATCCTCCGGTCGTGGACCCTCCACCAGCCATCCGTCCGCCGAGCCCGCCGGTCGATATCGCCATCATTAGTGCCACGCGAAAACACGTCACCGTGGGATGGCGAGTTGGGGATTCCGGTGGGGCGCCTGTCATCGATTTCATTGTGCACACGAGCAAATACAAAGACCGGAGGTTCACTGTATGGCCCGATTCCCGTTCGGCCACCCCAAGGGTTGAGTTACGGAAACCAAGCCGAAGCGGTCTATATGTGCGCGTGATTACCGTCACAGACCGGGGTGAATCGGCACCGTCGCAAGTTACGTGGATCGCCCGGGCAAAGAAACTAGCGAATACCGAGGACCGCGGCCGTGCGCTTCAGTGAGGCGCGTGCGGCGGCAGAATCGGTTGCAAGTGCCGTTCCATAAGACGGAACAAGCGCAGAGATCTTTGTGCCCCACGAGGACTTCTTGGACGGGAAGCATGTCGCTAGAACATTGAGCATCGCGGCGACCGCCGTGGATGCCCCGGGCGAGGCACCGAGAAGGCCCGCGATTGTTCCGTCCGCGTGGGAAACTACTTCGGTACCGAACTTGAGGACACCGCCCTTGTCGGCGTCTTTGGCGATGACCTGAACGCGTTGCCCTGCGGAATATCCATACCAGTCAGCGGGGTTCGCGTCGGGAAAATATTCTCGCAACGCCGCCATGCGCTTCGCGCGCCCGGCAAAAACTTCGGTGGCGAGGTACTTGATAAGACCCAGGTTCGTCACTGCGACCCCGAGCATCGGGATAATGTTCCCGAAGCGAATCGAACGAGGAAGATCCCACCACGATCCCGCCTTGAGGAATTTGGGCGTGAAACCCGCGTAGGGGCCAAAGAGCAGGCTCGACGTGCCATCAACAACACGAGTGTCAAGGTGAGGAACAGACATCGGTGGTGCGCCAGCCGCCGATTTGCCGTAGACCTTCGCGTTGTGTCGTGCGACGACCTCGGGGTTGTCGCATCGGTAAAACTGCCCGGACACGGGGAATCCCGCATAGCCTCGAACTTCGGGGATACCAGCGCGCTGCAGGAGGTTGAGGGCATGACCGCCGGCTCCAACGAAAACGAATTTGGCGACAACCGTGGACGGGGTGCGACCAATCTCGTTACGCACAACCACGTTCCACAAACCGTCCTTGCGACGTCGAATCGATCGAACCGAATGATTGACATGAACCTCGGTCTTGGGGCCTGCGATCGAATTGACGAGAATTTTTGTCAGCGCACCGAAGTCAACATCGGTGCCGTTCTGAAAACGCGTCGCCGCCACCGGCTCGGACTTCGATCGACCGGGCATGACAAGAGGCGCCCACTGGTGAATGACTTTTGGGTCATCCGTGAATTCCGCTCCCGGGAAAAGTGGGTGATTTTTCAACGCTTCGTAGCGGGTCTTGAGATACGCGACATTGTCGGCGCCCCACACGAACGACATGTGCGGAACGGGGACGAGAAACGAAGACGGGTCCGGAATTGTTCCGTCATTAACCAACGCGGACCAATACTCTCGCGACAACTGGAATTCTTCGTTGACCTTGATTGCACCAGTCGTCACGACGCTGCCGTCTGGCTGTTCTGGCGTGTAATTCAATTCACACAATGCCGAGTGGCCTGTACCAGCGTTATTCCAGGGGTCCGAGGATTCGGGGGCAAGTCCGGGACCGCGCTCGAACAACGAAATGGTCCAGTTGGGTTCGAGCCTCCGAAGAAGCGAACCAAGAGTGGCACTCATGATGCCCCCACCTACGAGGACGACGTCAACAATCTTGGTCACCCTTCCATCCTATCCGCGCCAGTAGGCTGAATTTGTGCCCACTGAAACCGTTGCGCCCCGCGTTTTCGCCTATACGGCCATCGGTCTAATCGCAGGAGTCTTCGCGGGATTCTTCGGCGTCGGCGGCGGTATCATCATCGTCCCCCTGCTCATTTTGGTGGTGCAGGCCGATCAGCGTCAGGCATCCGTCACCTCGCTCGTTGCGATTATTCCCACCTCGCTCGTTGCGGCGTCTTCGTTTTTGTTCTCGGGAAGCGTGCCATGGGACCAAACGGCATTTGGCCTCATCATCGCAATCGGATCGACGATCACCGCACCCCTCGGCGCATGGGCGCTTCGAACGTGGAACACCATTACCGTTCGGTGGATTTTCATCACCATCTTGCTGGTCGCAGCGATCCAGGTTTTGTACCAGTTGCCCGATCGCAACAGCCACCTTGAATGGTCAACAGCGACCGTTCTCGTTTTGATTGCATCCGGTGCTGCAATGGGCTTCGTCGCCGGACTTTTGGGTGTCGGTGGGGGTCTGCTGATTGTGCCCCTGCTCGTGATCGGATTCGGAGTCAGCGATCTTACGGCGAAAGCGTTGTCTCTCATCGCCATGTTTCCCGCAGCTATCTCCGGGACCATCGGTTCAGCCCGCGCCGGTGTGGTCAATTGGAAAGCTGGAATATCGCTCGGGATTCCGATGGCGATTGCGTCCACACTGGGCGTCTGGCTAGCCACAATCACACCGGTTGAATGGGCAAACCCACTGTTGGCGGCCGTGCTGATTTACGCGGTCACGCAACTCACCCTCC
>WLEN01000124.1 GCA_009704225.1 Actinomycetota bacterium
CCGAAAGCGATAGATGTACCAACCTTTTTCGGTCTCGATGTAGATTCGGTCGCCCACCCGCAAATTGTCGACCCAGCCGAATGCCGCACCGTAAGTCGTCCGGTGGCCCGCAATCGCAAAATTTCCAAACTCACCGAGAAGGTTGGTGTTCGGATAGTGGCCTACTGATGTTGCGGTGTTGTTGAGGACAGTCGCAACATCAACTGATTCCGCAATTGTCCGCACATACCTTTCGCCAAAACGGGGAATGATGAGGTTCGCAAAAGCCTCGGCGTCGTTAACTCGCGGCATCACAGGTGGCATCGACGTGAGAAAAGCGCCGTCCGATGAACCAATCGCGCGATCGAATTCAGTTTTCCCGCTTGTTGCGATTTGCCACTGTTGTGACAGCGACGCGGACGTTTTGTCCTGAGCTGCGCCCTGAACCAGATCGTTGAACCACACATGCCATCCGAGAAACAAGAGAACAAACATTCCTGCAGTCATCAACACTTCACCGGAAATTCCGATGGCCCGGTCGACAAATTCTCTTGTCGTGACGAGAATTCCAATTCCGCGCCAATCAATGATGGACCGAGGGCGCTTCCGGATGACAATCTCGTCAACCCGATCGTTGCTTTTCGGTGGTTCTCGCAGAGTATATGTGCGGCCAGTCACCATCGAACCGGCGTCAACGGCTTTTCGACGACGCCTTTCTGTTTTGGGTGTCCGAAAGTTTGGATTGTCGAATCGAGGGGGCACGTCTCCAAGTGTAACTGCGGTTTACGAGCACAATCGGGTATCGGTATGCTTGATATATGGCTAATAAAACTCTCGACGACGCTTACCCCAGCAACAGTTCGTCGCGCGCCGCGCAGGATGCCCCTAACCCGATCTGGTTCAAGCCGATCATGTTTGGCTTCATGATTCTCGGTCTTGTGTGGATTTTGACGTTCTATGTCAGCGCTGGTCTGTTTCCGATTCCGTCGGTCGGCGCGCTCAACATCGTTATTGGTTTTGGTTTAATGTTCATCGGGTTCCTGATGACCACTCGTTGGCGTTAGCCGCGAATTACAACAGTGTAATTATCCACTCATGTGGATAACTCTGTGAATAAGTTGTCTTAGTGCCGCGCGCGACGCAATAGAAACGTCGTCACAAGTCCACCGATTAACCCACCCACGTGAGCCTCCCAAGCAATTCCCGGCACGATGAATCCAATTGCCAGGTTGAGACCGATGATGGCGAGGAGAGAAACGTTGTTGCCGCCAAATCCTCGGTTGATCACGAAAAGTGCGGAAAAGAGACCGAAGATCCCCGCTGATGCGCCGGCCGTCAATGAGTCCGGGCTTAGTAATGTGACGGCGAGGCATCCGGTGATAACGGACGCGGTGAAAATGAGCAGGAATCGTGCCGATCCGATCACGCGTTCGATCAGGTTGCCAAGAACCCACAGCGAGTAACCATTAAACATGACGTGCACGATTCCGCTGTGAATGAAAGCCGCCGTGATCAAACGCCACGGTTCTGCCCACATCAACGGCGGGTAAAAACCGAAAGAGTAAACAAGGGATTCACCAAACACGAACTGAGCAACGTACCCGAGCGCGATTACACCCAATAGTGCGAAGGTGGCCGGTGTTCTACTCCGTCGAATACTCGACCACAATTGGCTTGTCACGAAACGGTGATGTGTGACATCACGACTGGCTCAATCGGCTTGTCGTTCGCCCCTGTCGGAACTGATTCGATTGCCGTCACGACGGCGCGGGACTCGTCGTCCGCGACCTCGCCGAAGATCGTATGTTTTGCCTGAAGCCATGGCGTTGGTGCGGTGGTGATAAAGAACTGCGATCCGTTCGTGCCGGGGCCGGAGTTAGCCATCGCCAGGATAAAGGGCTGGCTGAAGTTTAGTTCTGGGTGAATCTCATCGTCGAACTGGTAGCCAGGTCCGCCGAAACCCATTCCGAGAGGATCGCCACCTTGAATCATGAAACCAGGAATGATTCGATGGAAGACGACGCCGTTGTACAGCGGCGTGGTCATCTTTTCCCCCGACTGTGGGTGCGTCCATTCCGTGGTTCCATCGGCAAGACCGACAAAATTCGCCACCGTTATCGGTGCGTGATTTCCAAACAGATTGATCCGAATATCCCCGAGATTCGTGTGGATTGTTGCGGACTGTGTATGAATTGACATACGTCTATTCTGCCTCGTCTCGATGTGCGTTCGAGACATTGGTGAGTCATAATGTAGAGGTCGAAGGAGTAACGATGGCGAAGTCGTATTCGCGGGAACGTGCGTTGTTTCGCGATGCCGCAAACTCAGCATTTGGCCGTCAGCGCGACGTAATTGAGTCCGCTGGAAAGTTGCTTTCCGAATTGACGCAACTTGCGGGTAGAAAACTGGTCCAGAAAACTCCGCTCGCACCCAAGAGGTCAGGGATAGGTGGCTTTATCGCTACGGGGCTTGCGGTCGCGATTGTAGCTGGTGCGGCGTATGTCGCGTGGCAGGTGTTGCGAACCGATGACAACGCTTGGATTGATGATGAGTTCGATGTCGACTAAGCGTCAAGCGTAATTTCGGCACCGTCCGCGCGTGACACACAGGGGTACATGACTCCTAGTTTGTCTTTGTCCGCATCAGGCATCACGCTGTCGAGGTGACTCGGTTTTCCATCAACGACCCGAGTCTCACATGTTCCACACACCCCTTTGCCACATGACGTATCAATAGGAACGCCGGCTTTCACAAGCGCATCCGCAATCGAGACATTCGCGGCAACATTGACTTTTCGTCCCGTAGATGCGAGTCGCACAACAAACGGTTTTGCGCCACCCTCGATTTCGCGGAGTACAGGGTTGAAGCGCTCGACGTGGGCTCGATTACGTTCAACCCGTTGTTCGATCTCCGACATCAGCGTTTCGGGACCACAGCAATAGACATCTGCGTTGGTTGATTCCAACAATCCGGATAGGTCGAAACGCCCCGCGGTGTCAGATTCGTGAACGGTGACACGTTTTCCGTATTCGGAAACCACATCGTCGGCAAAGGCCATTCCATCCTTGTTCTTGCCCAAATACAACAAGCGCCAGTCTCGTTTTGCAGGGAGGGATTCAATCATGGCTCGGATTGGAGTGATGCCGATTCCACCGGCAATGAACAAATAGGTTCGCGCCGGGACGAGAGGAAAATGATTGCGCGGTCCGCTGACGGTCATGACAGTTCCCGCTTTGACGTTGTTGTGTATCCAGGTCGAACCACCCTCTGGCCCGTGAGTGTCAAGCACGGCGATGTCGTAACCCGTGCGGTCGGTGCTGTCGCCGCAGAGGGAATACTGGCGTTCCATACCGTTGGGAAGGTGAAGGGTGATGTGCGATCCTGCATCCCACCATGCGGTTCGACCGCCGCCAACCG